>JAIYAB010000285.1 GCA_027489275.1 Hyphomicrobiales bacterium | reverse complement strand
CTGCACCAGCGTCTCGCTTTCCGCATCGAGGGCGGACGTGGCTTCGTCGAGCAGCAGGATCGGCGCATCGCGCAGCACCGCGCGCGCGATGGCGATGCGCTGGCGCTGGCCGCCCGACAGCGTCACGCCGCGCTCGCCGAGCTTGGTCTCGTAGCCCTCCGGCATCGCCGCGATGAAGCCGTCGGCCGCGGCGAGGGCGGCCGCGCGCCGGATCTCGTCCGCCGAGGCGTCCTGGCGACCGTAGCGGATGTTGTCGGCCACGCTCGCGCCGAACACCACCGCATCCTGCGGCACGAAGGCGAGCCGGCGGCGCACCGCGTCCGGATCGGCCTGCGTCAGCGGCACGCCGTCGACCAGCACGCGGCCGGATGTCGGGTCGTAGAAGCGCAGGATGAGCTGGACGATGGTGCTCTTTCCCGCGCCCGACGGGCCGACGATGGCGACCCGCTCGCCCTGCGCCACAGTGAAGGACAGCGACCTCAGCACCTCCACGCCCGGCTGCGTGGGGTAGGCGAAGCCGACATCCTCGAACTGGACGGTGCCGAGAGGCGGGGTCGGCAGCGCCCGGGGAGAGGCAGGGGCCTTGATGCGGGGCTCGATCTGCAGGATCTCGGCGATGCGGCCGGCCGCGCCCGCGGCGCTGCTGACCTCGCTCCACACCTGCGAAAGCTCGCCCAACGCGCCCGCCGCGAACACGGCGTAGAGCACGAACTGCGAGAGGCGGCCGGCGGTCATCCGGTCGGCCAGCACGTCCTGCGCGCCATACCAGAGCACCGCGACCACGCTGGCGAAGATCAGGAAGATAGCGACGGCCGTGAGCACCGAGCGGGCGAGCGTCGCCGCCCGCGACGCCTCGAAGGCCTCCTCGGCCGCGGCTGCGAAGCTGTCGACCGTCATCTTCTCGGCGTTGAAGGCCTGCATCACGCGCGTCGCGCCGATCGCCTCGGTGGCGAAGGCGGAGGCGTCGGCCAGCCTGTCCTGCGCCAGCCGCGACCGCCGGCGGACCGAGCGGCCGGAGGCCACCAGCGGCAGGACGATGACCGGGATCGCCATCAGCACCAGGGCCGACAGGCGCGGGCTGGTGATCACCATCATGGTGACCGCGCCCAGGAACAGGACGAGATTGCGCAGGGCGACCGACGCGCTTGCCCCGAAGGCGGACTTGATCTGCGTGGTGTCCGCCGTGAGGCGGGAGACGATCTCGCCGGACTTTACGGTGTCGTAGAAGCCGGGGTCGAGCCGGGTGAGGTGGCGGAACACGGCGGAGCGGACGTCCGCCATCACGCGCTCGCCGAGCGTCATCACGAGGTAGTAGCGTGCGGCGCTGGCGACCGCGAGCACCGCCACCACGCCGATCATGAACCCGAAATAGCTGTCGATCAGGGCTTCCTGGTCGATGGCGAAGCCGTAGTCGATGATGCGCCGCACCGCGAGCGGGATCGCCAGCGTGGCGGCCGAGGCCAGCATCAGCGCGACCAGCGCGGCGAGGATGCGGCCGCGATAGGCCAGCGCGTAGGGCATCAGCGGGAGCAACGCGCGCAGCGACGTCCGCCCGGCGTCGGCGTCGGCCCCGGCGGGCTTGGCCGCGTCCCTCGCGGCGGTCGTGGCGTCCTTGTCGGCGGTGCGGGCGGTCATCGTGCTGCTGGATCCTGTCGGGTCGTCCGGCCTCGGCCGTTCATGCTTGTGTGCAGGCCGGGCCTGCGCTATAGGGGCGCACTCTCATTGCATTGGCTCTATACCGACATCGGGCCGCCGCGGCGACCACCGAGGACTGCATCATGAAGGCTGATATCCATCCCGACTACCACACCATCAAGGTGGTGATGACAGACGGCACCGAATTCCACACGCGCTCGACCTGGGGCAAGCCCGGCGACACGATGCAGCTCGACATCGACTCGCGCACCCATCCGGCCTGGACCGGCGGTACGCAGCAGCTGCTGGACCGCGGCGGTCGCGTGTCGCGCTTCAACAAGCGCTTCGAGAGCTTCGGCCTCGCCAAGAAGTGAACGGTGCGGCGCCGGCTCGTCGGCGTCCCGTCCCGCGCATGAAAAAGCCCCGGCATGCCGGGGCTTTTTGCGTGGGCGAGGCGTCCGGGAGAGCATCCCGTCAATTGCGGAAGATCGAGGCGAGCAGCTTCTGCTGGGCCTGAACATGGTTCGGAGCCTCCGGCTCCTGGCCGACGCGGCCCTCCATCAGGTCGTCGAGATGCCGGATCCGGGCTTGCAGCCGCAGGGACTGGGCGATCAGGTCCTGCAGCGCCGCGGGAAGGGCGTCGATGGCATCCGGACCGTTGATCGGCGTCTGCTGGGCGAGCCGGACCTTGTCCTTCTGCCGCCGCGCGTCGTCGGACGTCATCTCGCCCTCGGCCACGGCCCGCTGCAGCAGCAGCCAGGACGCGAGCTGCATCAGCCGCGTCGTCAGCCGCATGCTCTCGCTCGCATAGGCCAGCGCCAGCATGCGCGGCAGGGACTTCGATTCCTCCCGGCCCGGTCCGTCGAGATAGGCTGCCGTGGTCTCCACGAGCCCCATCCCCTCGCGAAACAGGGCGCGGAAGGCGTCCGAGCCCACGAAGGACTCGGCAAAGGAGATCGGCGCGTCCTGGACGGCGTCCGGGGCCATTTCGCTGTTCAACGCCTGTCTCCACACGCCACCGGAGCACGAATGATACCGGGCTAGCCACGCCGTTCGATGATGGAGCGACACTAGCGTCAGCATGGCCGGCGCGCTCGCGTAACGTATCGTTAACCCTAATGATGGTGAAGATGCGTCGATCGCCCGCCCGTGCGACCGCACGGCTGGAGCCTTGGATCGCGAACGAAAAAAAGCCGCCCGAAGGCGGCTTGGAAGTTTGAAAACAGGGAGGCGTCAAACAGAGTGGACAGGAGCCACTCAATCCAGAGGGATTCTGGACATATCCTTCATGCGCCTGAAAGCCTAATGCAGCGTTAATTTCGCAACCTTTAGGCGAATTGTACCGATTCAGATGACGAAAAAGTGCAGAAGGTCGATTGATTTTCAGCGCTTGAAGAAGCCGTCTGCGGCTTGCTTGGACGCCAGCTTGGCGGCCCTGGCCTGTTCCAGCCGCCCGATCTCCGCCTTCAGCTGATCGATCCGCTCGACCAGTTCGTCGACCGAGAAGGTCGACAGTTCTTCGCCCACCACGTGCGCCCTTGGCCCGGGTTTCGGCAAATCCTCGAAAAGCTCCGCCATGGCGTTCTCCTGACGTTCGAAGAAGGTGCGCAATCGCGCGCGCGTCGCGGTAAAGTGGTCCACCCTCCGCCGTCCCTCAAGACAAACCTGTCCGCGAGCCGCCATGACCGATGCCTTGCCCCCCGACCTTCCTGCCGAGATGACGGCCATCGCGATCCCCGTTCCCGGCGGTCCCGAGGCCCTGGTGCCGATGCGGCGGCCCGTTCCTGCGCCGGGGGAGGGGGAGGTGCTGGTTCGTGTGGAGGCGGCCGGAGTGAACCGGCCCGACGTCCTGCAGCGGCGCGGCCACTACCCGCCGCCGCCCGGCGCGTCGGACATTCCGGGCCTAGAGATCGCCGGCGTCGTCGTCGCGCGCGGCCCCGGCGCCGCCCGTTTCGCCATCGGCGCGCGCGTCTGCGGCCTCGTCGCCGGCGGCGGCTATGCGCAGTACTGTACCGTTCACGAGAGCAACGCGCTGCCGGTCCCCGACGATCTCGACAGCGTCTCCGCCGGCGCGATGCCGGAAACCTATTTCACCGTGTGGACCAATGTGTTCGAGCGTGGCCGGCTCAGGCCGGGCGAGTGGCTGCTTGTCCATGGCGGGACGTCGGGCATCGGCACCACCGCCATCCAGCTCGCCACGGCGCTGGGCTCGCGCGTCATCGTCACCGCCGGCAGCGACGAGAAATGCGCCGCCTGCATCGCGCTCGGGGCCGACCACGCCGTGAACTACCGCACCCAGGACTTCGTTACCGAGACGAAGAAGGCCACCGGCCGCGGCGCCGACGTCATCCTCGACATGGTCGGCGGCGACTACATCGGCCGCAACTACGAGGCGGCCGCAGTGGACGGCCGGATCGTGCAGATCGCGTTCCAGGGCCCCTCCGTCGCCGAGGTGGACTTCCGCCGCCTGATGCTGAAGCGCCTGACGCATACCGGGTCGACGCTCCGCAGTCGGTCGGTGGCGGAGAAGGCGGCCATCGCGGCCGCGCTGCGCGAAACCGTCTGGCCGCTCGTCGCCGCCGGGCGGTGCCGTCCGATCATCGACAGCACGTTCCCGCTCGCCGACGCGGCGAAGGCGCATGCGCGCATGGAAAGCAGCGCCCACATCGGCAAGATCGTTCTCACCTGCGGCTGAGCGCGGCCCGGCCGCTTGCGAATTGCACAGGCGGGCGGACCGATCTATATGGAGTGCATTCCCCGTCAGTCAGGCGACACCGGGGCTCCGGCCGGAAGGCCCGGTCGGAGCACGAAACGCCTTGCCTGCCGGCCTGCGAAACAACGCCGTTCCGAACCGGTTCCGCCGCGCGGCGGCACTGCCAAAGGAGAAGGACCATGAGCACTGGACCGCTGATGCCGAAGGCGACCGCCGTCTGGCTCATCGACAACACCGGGCTGTCGTTCGACCAGATCGCCGATTTCTGCAAGCTCCACCCGCTTGAGGTGAAGGGCATCGCGGACGGCGAAGTGGCCGCGGGCATCAAGGGGCTCGATCCGGTCGTTGCCGGCCAGCTCTCCCGCGAGGAGATCGCCAAGGCCGAGGCCGACCCGGCCCACCGTCTCAAGCTCGCGACCTCGACGGTGCGTCTGCCCGAGCCCAAGCGCAAGAAGGGGCCGCGCTACACGCCGCTGTCGCGCCGCCAGGACCGGCCGAACGCCATCCTCTGGCTGCTGCGCAACCATCCGGAGCTGAAGGACGCGCAGATCATGCGCCTCGTCGGCACCACCAAGAACACGATCCAGCAGATCCGCGACCGGACGCACTGGAACGCCGCCACGCTCGCCCCGATGGACCCGGTGACGCTCGGCCTGTGCTCGCAGATCGACCTCGACTTCGAGGTCGCGCGCGCCGCCAAGGACCGCACCGTCACGGTCGAGGAATCCGGCCAGACGCTGCTCCCCGCCGAGGTCACCACCGCCCGCGAGGCGCCCGCCCAGCCCTTCGCCAACCTCACGGCTCCGAAGGAAAAGGAAGAGGACGACATCGACGTCGCATCGGTCTTCGCCAAGCTCAAGCAGCTCAAGACGACGGAGTAAACCGAAGCGCCGCACTTCGCCTGTCGCATCAGGGCCGGGGGCGATCCCCCGGCCCTTTTTCTTGTCTGGATGTCGCGCAAGGGTTGTATAATGCGCAGCCGCTCAAAATCTCCCGTAAAAGTATAGGTTTGCAGGAAGTGCTTATTTTTCTGATCTGTATCAAAAGTTACTGAAGTATTAGATCCCGTCGGGAATCATCAACACTGTCCGGATTGCTCACAAGGTCCGGCGGCAGGGGAACGTTGATGACGAACGCGATCAATCCGCAGATCCTCGATTCGGTCACGGCAACGGGAACGAACGTCGTGGCCAGCGCGCCGAGCGTCGCCCTGAGCATGTTCTACCAGGCGGCCGGCCAGGCCTTCTCCATCACGATGCAGAATGCTGCGTCGAACCAGCAGAACCTGAACGCCCTGAACGCGTCGATCGTGGCCCAGGCCCTCACCCAGCTCAACAAGCCATGAGCCGGTGGGCGGCGCGGTCTGAGCGATGGGATTGGCGCGTGAGTGTCGGGTGAGGACGCGAGAGATGTTTTTTTCGGTGTTCGGCCGTCGCGATACGCCCCCGGACGAGGCCGGCGACGCGAGTCCACCTCCGGGCCATGCCGCCCTGAGCTTCACCGACCTCCTGCCGATGGCGTCCGCCGTGGTCGCCACGGACGATCCGGCGATCCGCGGCTTCTCGTCGGCGGCGATCAGCCAGGCTGTCGCGATGATGGCGGAGGATACGCGAACCCATTTGCAGTCGATGGAGCAGGTCTATCTCGCCGCGAATGCGAAAGCCCTGGTCCTCCTGTCCAATGAGGCGACGGCTGCGCAAGGCGAGGCCCTGCTCACCCAGATCGCGGTGTCGCAGGGCAACACGATCACCTTCGCCACGGGGACGGCCGCCGTCGCGGCGGCCTTCTCCAAACTGTAGCGGAGGCGATCGTGACATCCGAGATCGGCGAGCCCAAGCGCAGGACGAGGCGGAAACCGAGCCGCAAAAAGGCTGCGCCGATCGACGAGCGTCTCGTCGCCCGGATCGAAAAGGCCGTGCTCGAAAAGGTCATGGCCGAGGTCCGGCCACTGCTGGCCGAGTTGGCCGAACTCTCCTCGGCGCGCCGGACGTCTCCGCAGGGAGCGATGCCAGCGGCACAGGCGTTGCACGATGAAGCGCTGAAACGAATGGAAGAGATGCAGAAGATTCTCTCCGACAGAATCCGGCAAAGCGAAGCGCGCTTTCTCAAGAATGTACTCGGGAGAACCTGATCCGCCTTCAGGCGGAAATACCTTCATCATTCGCTTCGAATGCGGATGAGGAAGACTGAAAAGAGCCATTTCAACAACGGAGTTCATGACAATGCCCGATCATGTCAATCATCAGGTCACCGACGCCGTCACGCAGGTCAATGTCAAGGTCGTCGCCGAAGCGCCCGCCATGGCGATGGGATCGCTCTACCAGACTGCTTCCCACTCGACCGGCCTGATGTTCACGAACGCCGTGAACGCACAGCAGCAGCTGAACATGGTGGCTCAGGCAGCGACCATGCAGGGCGTGATCCAGATGTACAGCATCGACACGGTCTCCGATGCCATTGCCATCGCCCGCATGCTCCAGGCGTCCGGCGATACCTGATCGACGTCGACGGAAGGGGCTGCCGAGGCAGCCCCTTATCCGCCGTGATCGGACGTCCGACGGCGCGGCGTGATCGCCGGTGCAATCGGGGGAGAGCTGAACCATGAAGACGCGAAAAGACAGCCCTTCGCCGAGCGAGCGTCCGCCTGTCGCCTCCTCAGGCGATGCGGATGCCTCGGTCGTCGTGGTGGGCGAGGGACCCGCGGTTGCCCTCGGGCAGCAATTCCTCACGTCGGCCCAGGCGACCGGCGTCCTGTTCGGGAGCGCAGTCCAGCAGCAGGGCCGGCTGTTCGTACAGGCCGTTCCGGTAACGGCGAAGGAGGTGTCGGTCCACCTGCGTCGCCAATCACCCCGGATATCGCGCCGCCTTCTCGAGCGGTTGGGCGTCGCGCCGCCGGAGGCGAGGCGGTTCCGATGAAGGCCCGCCTCGGCAGAAGCCTGTCGCTTCGCGGCCAGCGAAAGCAGACCCGGCCGCCGCCTGGCGATTTTCAGGGACAACCCCACGGAAACCAGGAGCAGGGTATGTCGATCGAAAAGGGGTGTGTGGGCCTGATCGTCAAGGTCACGGGGCAATTCCAGGGCTCTGCCGGATCGAAGACTCTGCTCGTCTACACGCAGGCGGGAGCGATGGAGGCGGTCGGTTCGCAGACATTCGCGCTCGGCCTGTTTCCGAACATCCTGACCGTTCTTCTCGTCGCCGCGAAAAACAAATTCAAGTTTGGCAGCAGCGGGAGCGGGAACGGCGGGGTTCTGTTCGATTTCGGATCGAACGGATGTGACAGCGTCGAACTTCTCGGCCTGCTGATCGCCGATGATCCGAAGAACTTCCACGCGTACATCTCGTACTCCACGCTTCCTTTCGTGTATATCTGCAGCAACGAGCTTGGAGCCAACGCGGCGCGAAGCCGTCCATACGGCATCGCCATGCCTGTCTACAGCGACTTCCAGTCCGGCCAGGGCACGGGTGGTCAGAGCGGCCCGGCGGTCATGGACATCGTGCTGGATCGTCGTTCCGGCAACTACGGCCTTGTCGCCCCGGCGTCCGCACCGGCGTTGCCGATCAGCGTCGATGAAATACGTTGCGTTTTCGCCGATGACGAAACGCGGTCGGCCTGCCTCGGCGCCTACAATGCCGACTTCCTCGACGACGGATACGGAAGCACGCTGCTCGATCAGATCCGGGCCATCGACGCCCGGGCGCTCGACTTCCAGCGGCCCGGTGCAGCGTATGCGAGCGTCCTGAACGACATCGCCGACAGATGGCATGCAAACGTCGTGTCGGGCCGCAATCGGGCGGATGGCTATCACTACAACATCGGTGCGGCCCTGTGCGTGGATGCGGTGAGGCGGGACCCGCGCGCTCCCCTGTCGCAGGCGGTGCTGCTGCGCTCGCTCAACATCAAGTCGCGCAACAAGGCCGCCCACGCCGAGGTGCGCATCGCCATGCTCCTCGATTTCCTCGCGGCGCTGGCGGCGACCCCTTCCGGCAACCATGCCCCGATTCCCGCGCTCCCGCCCGAATGGCGAACGAGGGCGGCCCTCCGGATCATGGCGTCAAAAATCGAGGAAGCGCAGCCCCGGGGGACGCGGTTCACATTGTTCAGTTCGCTCCTGCCTTGCTACATGTGCGAGGGCGTCATCGAAACGACCGGCGAAGCCGGTGTCATCCGCGCGATCAATGACACCCCGGTCGGCCTGTGGCCGTCCTTTCCCGGGAGCGATCGGCCCATCCCCATTCGCGACACGGTCTATTTCGATATCGATGCGGCCATCGATTATCGCCACGTCGATGGCGTCCGGCTCGTCGGTCAGCCAACGCCGCAGTCGGTCTTCACGATCAGGCCCGTGTCCATTCGTTCGCATCTTCCCTCGACCGGCGTGCTCACCTTCGTCGCCGACCCGAAGATCACGCCGTACCCGATCGCCGTGTTCGACGCGGGGAGCACGATCGTCGGCTACGGTCTGCAGAATACGGAAACCGTGATCCGCTACCGGTTGGCTGCCGAGGTGCTGACCCTCTTCACGGGGGCGGAAGCCGTGCAGGTCGTTCAGTGACGGCCATCACGGCCGTCCGATGCCCCGCCGCGCGCATGGGTCCGAGGGCAATGGCTGGATCGAGCGTTCGGTCGACGTGATGGTGGAAATACCCGGAAAGCCCACGACTTTCGATGGCGAACGGCAGAAGCCGGAGCCGCACAGGTTCTCGTCACTGATCGAAACCCTGTCGCGCACCACGCTTTTTGTCGACCTCGCGCCCGACGAACTGCTGTCGGTCGTCGAGAGAGGCCAGATCGTCGCCGTGAAGAAGGACGCCGCCGTCATCCGCGAGGGCGTCAGCAACGACACGGTCTTTTTCGTCATCTCCGGCACGTTCACGTGCCGGAAGTCTTCACCCAACGGGCTGCTCTTCGTTCTCGACAACAGCGTGAAGCCCGGTGACTTCTTCGGCGAGCTTTCGCTGATCGGCGACGGCGCATGCGACCTCGAGGTCGTGGCGCTCGCGGAGGCGCGCCTCCTGGCCATCCCCGGCACGTCATTTCGGGCCCTCATGGAGCAATACCCGACAATCAGCCGGCGCATGATCGAAGAAATGGCGGTGCGGATCGGGAAGCTGTCCAATCTGAGCTTCGAACTGGCGACCATGAAGGTCGATACGCGGCTGCGGCGGGTGATCGAGAAACTCGCACGGGAATCGAACCAGCTCCATGACGGCGGGATCATCCGTCCCGCGCCCACCCATGCCGAACTTGCGACGCTCGTCGGAACGACCAGGGAAGTCGTCAGCCGGTCGATGGTCGCACTGTGCAGGCAAGGCTCGATCAAGACGAGCCGCAAGGAAATCCTGATCCGCTCCGTGAACAGGCTCAACGTCCAGGCTGATCTGAGGGCCTGACGAGCCCACGGTCCACGACAGCCGATCCTGCCCTCTTTTCGTGCGGCCGCGCCGCAGTTCGGCCATTCACCTGCGGTTAACCATGCCGGCAATCGCGCGAATGCCACAGGTCCCGGAAAGCTTCCGGAAAGGTTGATGGAACCTTCGCTTAACCCTGTCGCCGTAAGCCTCGATCAACGGATTCTGGCCAGGAGCCTCACATGATCTCGATCCCGCGGACCACGTCCGTCCGAATCGTCGCCGTCCTCGCGGCGGCCCTCGCCCTGTCGGCGTGCTCGTCGAACAAGGCCGCCGATGGCGCCGGCGGTGCCGGCGGCGCAGGCGGCGCGTTCGGCGCAGGCGGGGCGGGGACGCCCGGATCGGCGCAGGACTTCGTGGTCAATATCGGCGACCGCGTGTTCTTCGAGACGGATTCGTCCGATCTCACGCCGCAGGCGACCGCGACCCTCGACAAGCAGGCCGCTTGGCTGAAACAGTACCCCCGCTACGCCATCACCATGGAAGGTCACGCCGACGAGCGCGGCACCCGTGAGTACAATTTTGCGCTGGGCGCGCGCCGTGCGCAGGCAGCGCGGGATTATCTCGCCTCGCGCGGCGTCAACGCCTCGCGCATCAAGACCATTTCATTCGGCAAGGAGCGTCCCGTCGCGGTGTGCGACGACATCTCCTGCTGGTCGCAGAACAGGCGCGCGGTCACCGTGCTGGGCGGCGCTGCGGGCTCCTGAGCCCTGTCCGCTGACCGCTCATCGACACGGCACCGGCGCCCGATGGCGCCGGTTTCGTTTCGGGGGGGCGGACATATTTTGGTCTGCAAGCGGTCCCATGTTAAACCTCAGTCCTTCCGGAGCATGAAGACCCGAGCCGCCATGAACCGACTTGTCGTGCGCGTTGTCGCCCTCCTCGTCCTCGCCCTCGGCACCCTGCCGCAGGCCCGGGCGCAGGACGCCGCCGAAATGCTGCTCCGGGTGAACCGCCTGGAAGGGCAGGTCCGCCAGCTCTCCGGCCAGATCGAGCAGCTGCAGTTCCAGAACCGCCGGCTCGAGGAGCAACTGCGCAAGTTCCAGGAGGACGTCGAGTTCCGCTTCCAGGACCTGAACAAGGGGAGCCGTCCGGCCGCCGCCGCCCCCTCGGCGACGCCGCCCGCGACCGCCGCCCCGCCGCGCCCCGCCGCGCCGCCGCCGCCGTCCGCACAGCAGCCGCCCAAGCGCAGCGATGCGTTCGACCCGTCCCAGCAGCCCGGCGCGCCCGGCGCGCCGCGCACGCTCGGCGCCCTCGACGCCACGGGCTCGCCCGTGCGGCCCGGCCTGCGCAGCGTCGACGAAATTCTGGTCGACGATGAACCCGGCGAGCCGCTGGACCTGTCGCGCCGCGCCGCCGGCGGCCTGCCGCCGCCCGGCCTGCCCTCCGGCGCGCTGCCGGCGCCGGCCGCTCCGCCGATGCAGCTGCCGCCGCCGTCGGCGCGAGCGGCGCCGGCGCCGACCCAGGTTGCCGTGTCGGGGACCGGGTCCCCCAAGGACGATTTCGACATTGCCTACGGCCTCGTCCTGCAGCGCCAGTACGATCTGGCCGAGCAGGCGTTCCGTCAGTTCCTGCTGAGCTGGCCGCGTGATCGAATGGCGCCGAACGCCACCTTCTGGCTGGGCGAGACCTATTACCGGCGCGCCCGCTACACCGACGCCATCGAGCAATACCTGAAGGTTCACAAGAACTTCGGCTCGTCGCGGCTGGTGCCCGACAGCCTCTACAAGATGGCCCTGTCGCTGCGGGCCGTGAACGAGCCCGTGCAGGCCTGTGCCACGCTCGCCGAAATCGCGCGCAAGTACCCCGACGCCTCCGCCGAGGTAAAGGCAGGCGTCGAGCGGGAGCAGAAGCGCGGCAACTGCTGACCGGCGGAGCCGATGGCCGCGGTCGAGCCCGTCGCGCCCGAGGAGGCGGCTGCCGCGTTCGGACCTTTGCTGCGGGAGCGCTCGATCCTGCTCGCGGTGTCGGGCGGTCCGGATTCCATGGCGCTGATGGGCCTCGTGGCGCGTTGGCGCGCGGGTCTGTCGCAAGGCCCGGCCGTCATGGTCGCAACCGTGAACCACGGCCTGCGGCCCGAGGCGGCGGCCGAGTGCCGCCTCGTCCTCGCCGAGGCGAAGAGGCTTGGCCTGACTGCGGTCCTCCTCAGACTGCCCGAGACTCTGCCCGAGACCGGGGTGCAGGAGGCGGCGCGGGCTGCACGCTACCGGTTGCTGGAAGCGGCCGCCGAACGCCATGGCGCGGAGGCGATCGTGACGGCCCACCACGCCGATGACCAGGCCGAGACTGTTCTGGCCCGCCTCCTGCACGGCAGCGGTCCCGCCGGTCTGGCCGCAATGCGGCCCGAGCGCCGGCTCGGGGAGGGCGCGGACGAACATCGCATGAGGCTCCTGCGCCCCTGCCTCTCCTGGCCGAAGGCGCGTCTCGTTGCGACCGCGCAGGCCATGGGCCTGCCCCTCGTCAGCGACCCCTCGAACGCCGACCCGGCATATGAGCGCGCCCGGCTGAGGGCCGACATGCCCCGCTTCGCGGCCCTCGGGCTGACGCCGGCGCGGCTCGCGCGCCTCGCCGCACGGTCGGCGCGCGCCGACGACGCGCTCGCCGCCGTTGCCGCGGCGGCGGACAGCCGGCACCGGCTCGGCCCCGGTCCGGCCTATGCCCCCGGTCTGTTCGGGGAGCCGGAGGAGATCCTCATCCGCGTGCTGCAGGCGGCTCTGGGAGGTGCGGCGCAGACCCGGCTGGAGCGGCTGGAGCGACTGGCGGCGGAGTTGCGGGCGGCATCGGCGGAGGGCCGCAGGTTGCGTCGGTCGGCCGCGGGCCATGTCGTGGAGTTGGACCGGACCGGCGTCCTGAGGCTGTCGGCGGAGGTGGAGCGCCGGCGCGGCCGTCCCTGAGCCGTCCCGATTGCACACGGCCCATCAACACATTTGCGACATAGGATGATGTCATCGACACCTGTACGGTCCGATCCGCCCGGGGCGTCGATGCCGACACGCCGATGCCAAGGAACCGTTTCGACGTCGCCCCGCGTTCCGTTAAGGTCGACCATCGCCGTTCGCCGACTTGGCAGACGGGGGTGGCGGACCTAAATTGCATGACTTCAACCCGTCCGGGAGCAGGGCACGCGCCCCCGGGCCGACATAGGCGACCGATCGGTAATGAACCCGAACGTCCGCAATTTCGCCCTCTGGGTGATCATCTTCCTGCTCGTCCTGGCGCTGGTGACCCTGTTCCAGAATCCGGGGCAACGCACCGCGTCGCAGGAGATGAACTACAGCCAGTTCCTCAACGAGGTCGAAGCCGGCCGCGTGTCGAACGTCATCATCCAGGGGCCGGAAATCCTCGGGCAGCTCTCGGACGGCCGCCAGTTCCAGACCTATTCGCCCAATGATTCCACGCTGGTGCAGAAGCTGCAGCAGAAGGGCGTGAACTTCTCCGCCAAGCCGCAGCAGGAGAACCTGCCGTGGTTCCTGGCTCTGCTCGTCAACTGGATGCCGCTGATCGTCTTCATCGCCGCGTGGATCTTCCTGTCCCGGCAGATGCAGGGCGCGAGCGGCAAGGCGATGGGCTTCGGCAAGTCGAAGGCCAAGCTCCTCACCGAGGCGCATGGCCGCGTCACGTTCGAGGACGTGGCAGG
>JAIYAB010000493.1 GCA_027489275.1 Hyphomicrobiales bacterium | reverse complement strand
TCGAACCCTGCGTCTCGGCCTTAGGCGGGATGGAATAGAGCTCGGCGGTGTCAAACAGGGTCACGCCGCGATCGAGGGCGTAATCCATCTGCGCGTGCCCCTCGGCCTCGGTGTTCTGCTGGCCGTAGGTCATCGTTCCCAGGCAGATCATACTGACGTCGAGGCCGGTGCGGCCGAGTTTGCGAAACTGCATGGGGAGGCTCCGGGGGAAGGAAGGGATCGTGCGTTGATGGCGCACTTCAAACCATGACCTTTGCCGCAGGGCCAGCGCGAAACTGCATGGCGCCCGTGCGGCTGCGCCGGCACCGGGCCGCAGCCGGTCAGGCCTTCGGCTTCACCGTGGCGAGGAAGGCCTCGACCGAGGGCAGGATGCGCTCGACGATCACCTTCACGCCCTCCGCCGTCGGGTGGATCCCGTCGCGCAGGTTCAGCCGGGCGACGCCGGCCACCCCGTCGAGAAAGAAGGGATAGAGCGGCACGCCGTACTGGCGGGACAGGTCCGGGAAGATCCCGTCGAACGCCGCCGCGTATTCGGCCCCCATATTGCGGGGCGCGAGCATGCCGGCCAGCATGACGGCGATGCCGCGCGCCTGCAGCCGCTCGACGATCGTCGCCAGCGTCTTGCGGGTGAAGGCGGGATCGACACCTCGCAAGGCGTCGTTGGCGCCCAGTTCGACGATGACGGCATGGGTTCCGTCCGGCACGGACCAGTCGAGCCGATCAAGACCTTGTGAACTCGTGTCGCCCGAAACGCCCGCGTTCACGATCTCGACGCGGTGCCCGCGCGCCCGCAGAACCGCCTCGAGCTGCTCGGGAAAGGCGGCGCCGGAGGGCAGTTGGTAGCCCGCGGACAGGCTGTCGCCCAGCACGACGAGGCGCAACGGCTCCGCCGCGGCGCGCGCCGCAGTCATGCCGCCCGCGCCGGCAAGCGCCGCCAGAAGCGCTAGGGCGACCCGGCGGGTCGGCCGGACAACGGCCGCGTTCTGGACCTGACGGGAAACGTACCCATATGACATTCCACAAATCCGGGCGGTTCGGCTGGTTTTCTGATCGGACATGGCCCTTCACATCGGTGCAGGCGGACGGATGGTCAAGGCTATCGAGCTACAGGACGTCGAGTTGAGCCTGGGACGCGGCGCGGCACGCGTCCACATCCTGAAAGGCGTCTCGCTGACGGTCGACAGGGGCGAGGCGGTGGGCCTCGTCGGCCCGTCGGGATCGGGGAAGTCCACTCTTTTGATGACGCTCGCCGGCCTCGAGCGGCCCGACAGCGGCGTCGTGCGGATCGACGGCGAGGACCTGGCGCCCAAGGACGAGGATGCCCTCGCCCGGTTCCGCGGTCGGCGGATCGGCATCGTATTCCAGTCTTTTCATTTGCTGCCGACGATGAGCGCGCTGGAAAATGTCGCGATCCCGCTGGAACTGGCGGGGATTCCAGACGCCCATGACCGCGCGGCGGCCGAACTCGAGGCCGTCGGCCTCGGCCAGCGCTTGTCGCACTTCCCCGCGCAACTCTCGGGCGGCGAGCAGCAGCGCGTCGCGCTGGCCCGCGCGCTCGCGCCCGGTCCGGCGATCATCGTCGCCGATGAGCCGACCGGTAACCTCGACGAGAAGACCGGCGGGCAGATCGTCGACCTGATGTTCCAGATGAAGCGCGACCGCGGCACCACGCTGGTGCTCGTCACGCACGATCGCAGCCTGGCGGAGCGCTGCGACCGCATGATCACGCTGCGGTCGGGCCGGATCGTGTCGGCGCAAGAGCGGGTCGCCGCGGAATGACCCTGGCGCTCGAACGTCCCGCCGTCGCGCGCAAGGCCGACGACTCCATCCTGCTGACGCTGCGGTTCGCCGGGCGCAACCTTCGCCACGGCATCCGCGGCTTCGGCATCTTCCTCGCCTGCATCGCGCTCGGCGTCGCCTCTATCGCGGGCGTCGGCTCGGTGGCGCGGTCGCTGACCGACGGCCTCGCCTCGCAGGGGCGGCTCATCCTCGGCGGCGACGTGTCGAGCAGCCTGCTGCAGCGGGAGGCGACGGCCGAGGAACTCGCCGTCCTCAAGCGCTTCGGCACGGTCTCCAGCACGGCGTCGCTGCGCGCCATGGTGCGGACGCCGGGCGGCGATTCATCGCTCGTGGAGCCGAAGGCGGTCGACGGGAGCTACCCGTCGCTGGGCACGGTGACGCTCGACCCGCCCGGCCCGCTCGCCGGCGCGCTCGCCAAGCGCCCGGAAGGCTACGGAGCCGTGGCCGACAGGGCGCTGTTCTCGCGCCTCGGGCTCAAGATCGGCGACACGGTGCGGCTCGGCGAGGCGACCCTCGTCCTGTCGGCGGTGCTCGAATCGGAGCCCGACAAGGTGTCGGCGGGCATCGCCTTCGGTCCGCGCATCCTGACGAGCCAGGACGCGCTGCGCGCCTCGGGCCTGATCGGGCCCGGCAGCCTCGTGCGGTGGAACTACCGGGTCGTGATGACCGGCGATGCCAGCGACCGGCGATTGCAGGAATACGCCGACACGCTGGTCCGCGAACTGCCGCAATCGGGCTTCGAGTCGCGCTCGCGGGTGAACGCTGCGCCGCAGTTCCAGCGCAACCTCGAGCGTTTCACCCAGTTCCTGACGCTGGTCGGGTTGGCCGCGCTGGTGGTCGGCGGCGTCGGTGTCGCCAACGCCGTCGCCGCCTATGTCGACCGCCGCCGCTCCTCGCTCGCGACCCTGAAGAGCCTCGGTGCCACGGGCAACCACGTCTTCGCCATCGCGCTGGTGGAGGTGATGGCGCTGTCGGGGCTCGGCGTCGTGATCGGGCTTGCGGTGGGGGCTGTGCTGCCCTTCGCGCTGGCGGGCACGGTGGGACACCTGCTGCCGGTGCCGCTCGAACCGCATCTCTATCCGCGGGAGCTGGGCCTCGGCGCGCTTTACGGCCTGCTCACGGCGCTGGCCTTTTCGCTGTGGCCGCTGGGGCGGGTGCACGACATTCCGGTGTCGGCACTGTTCCGTGACGGCGTCGACCCAGGCGCGTCCCGCCCGCGCTGGCGCTACGTGATCCTGACCGCGCTCGCCGTGGCGGCGCTCGCGGGCAGCGCGATCCTGTTTTCCTACGAGCGTCGCATCGCGGTGGCGGCGGTGGTGGGAACCGCCGGCGCCTTCGTGCTGCTGCGGATCGTCGGCGCGGCCATGATGTGGGGCGCCGCGCGGCTGCCGCGTCCGAAATCGACTGCCCTGCGGCTGGCGGTGACCAACATCCACCGGCCCGGCGCCCCGACGCCCTCGCTGGTGCTGTCGCTGGGCCTCGGCGTGACGCTGCTGGTGACGCTGGCGCTGATCGACGGGACGATCCGCAACCAGCTCGCGCGCTCGCTGCCCGAGCGGGCGCCGAGTTTCTTCTTCCTCGACGTGCCGAGCCGGGAGGCGGAGCGGTTCGACGCGTTCCTCGCAAAGAACGCGCAGGGGGCGGCGATCCAGCGCGTGCCGATGATGCGCGGCCGCCTCGCCGCGCTGAACGGCGTGCGCGCGTCCGAGGTCAAGGCGGCCGAAAACGCGCAGTGGGTGCTCGACGGCGACCGCGGGCTCACCTTCTCGGCCACCATGCCGGAGGGCTCGCGCCTGACCGAGGGAGAGTGGTGGCCGGCCGACCACCGCGGCGACAGGCTGGTCTCGTTCGACGCGGAGCTCGGGCAGGGCCTGAACCTCAAGCTCGGCGACACCGTGACGGTGAACGTGCTGGGTCGCGACATCACCGCGCGGATCGCGAATTTCCGCCGGGTCGAGTGGCAGACGCTGGGCATCAACTTCGTGATGGTGTTCTCGCCGAACACCTTCGCCGGCGCGCCGCACACAAACCTCGCCACCGTCACCTTCCCCGGCGGCGCGACCGCCGAGCGCGAGGCGCAGATCCTGGCGGCGGCGGGGCGGGAGTTCCCCAACGTCACCAGCGTGCGCGTGAAGGACGCGCTGGAGGCGGTCAACGAGGTGGTCGGGCAACTGGCGATGGCGATCCGGGGCGCGAGTTCGGTTGCGATCCTGGCCAGCATCCTGGTGCTGGCCGGCGCGCTCGCGGCCGGCCACCGCTCGCGCGTCTACGACGCCGTCGTGATGAAGACGCTCGGGGCCACCCGGGGACGCCTGCTGAAATCCTACCTCCTGGAGTATGGGCTCATCGGGTTGGCCACTGCAGTGTTCGGCGCGCTGGCCGGCGGTTTCGCGGCGTGGTGGGTGCTGACGACCGTGATGAAGCTCGGCTTCACGCTCGAGATCGGCGGCGCTCTTGCCGTCTCGGGCGGGGCCATTGCGCTGACGGTGATCCTCGGTCTCGTCGGAACGTGGCGAATCCTCGGACAAAAACCGGCGTCTTATCTACGGAACCTGTAAGTGTAATTGACGGAGCCTTCAGAATAAACGAAGCGGGGCTCCGCTTTACACGTTCGGCCATCACGGACTTGTAGCCGCAGGGGCAGCGAAGTTCTCGCTGCCCCTTGTTTTTGCGGCGAGACCCACTCATATTCCACCCATCGTCGGGCTTCCCCGGCGGCAAGGTTTTGAATCCGCTCTTCGAGAGGACTCACATGTCGAACTACGATCGCAACGCTTCAGCGCCGTTCGGCACGGGTTACGCCCGTGTTGGCGCCGCCGAGTACGATATGGGCCTTCGGTCCTATATGCTCGGCATCTACAATCACATGACGCTGGCGCTGGCGATCTCGGCGCTCGTCGCCCTCGGCGCGTTCCAGCTTTCAGTGACCACCGATCCGTCCGCCGCGGCGGCCCGGATGGGCAGCATGTACCTCACCGGCTTCGGCGCCGCCCTCTACGGCAGCCCGCTGAAGTGGGTGGTGATGCTCGCCCCGCTGGCCTTCGTGTTCTTCCTCTCGTTCCGCTTCGAGAGGATGAGCTATTCCTCGCTGCTGACCACCTTCTGGGTGTTCGCGGCGACGATGGGCCTGTCGCTCGGCTCGATCTTCCTCGTCTTCAAGGTCGGCAGCATCGTCCAGACGCTGTTCATCACGGCGGCGGCTTTCGCCAGCCTGTCGCTGATCGGCTACACGACGAAGAAGAACCTGTCGGGCATGGGCTCGTTCCTGATGATGGGCCTCATCGGCCTCGTCCTGGCGAGCCTGCTCAACCTGTTCTTCCAGAGCGGCGTGCTGCAGTTCGCCCTCAACGTCGTCGGCATCCTGATCTTCGCCGGCCTGACCGCGTGGGACACGCAGCGCCTGAAGAACGAGTACGATGTCGTCGCGGGCGACAGCGAACTCGCCGGCAAGGCCTCCGTGATGGGCGCCCTGTCGCTCTACCTGAACTTCATCAACATGTTCCAGATGCTGCTGTCGCTCGTCGGCCAGCGGAACGAATAGTCGCCGTCGCAGGACGTCGAAACGGAAAGGCCCCGGGAAACCGGGGCCTTTTCTGCGTCAGGGGGGCTTGTTGCCGATGGCGTGCGCGGCCGGCGATCGGGCGAAGCGCTTCGGCGCCCCGGATCAACCGCCCACGAGGCGCACCGGCTTGTCGAGCACCCGCAGCACCTTTGACAGGTCGTGGCCACGCTTCAGCACGAGGCCGCCCTGGGTCACGACGGAATAGGCGCCCTGGCGGCGGGCCAGACGCGGATCCTTCTCGACCCTGTAGAGCGGGTATTCGGTGGCGCGGCGGTAGACGCTGAAGACGGCACGGTCCTTGAGGAAATCGAGGGCATAGTCGCGCCACTCGCCATCGGCGACCTTGCGCCCGTAGAGATTGAAGAGCTGGCGCAACTCCTCACGGTCGAAGACGACCTGCGCCGGCGGCGGGGAGGATGGCACGGGGCCGGGGGCCGGACCCTGTGACCGCCACGCCACCGTGACGGGCTCCGAGACTTCGCCGTCGCTCATCGCGCCTCCTGCCGGCCAAGCCCGGGCTCACCGCAACGGCGACAAGTCTGGCACGGCTCCGGCGGCCTGGGAACCCGCCATGGACGCCGGCGGCCGGCTTTCGGGGCCGGCGGCCGCGGTCAAGGAAACGTCATCCACTGCCACGATTTCGCCGGAAGCCCGACCCGGATGCGCCGTACTGGACCGGCACGGTCAGATCATTGCCGAGGCCTGCCGTGAGTCGTCGGTTCTATCAGCCCCCCAGCCCCCCGGGGATTTGCGGCAGGTCCGGCAATGATGTTTACCCTGCCCCTGAAGGGCCGGTCCGCGAGGGCCGGCCCTTTTGGCTGATGACGGCTTGAAATCCGGCGGTAGCGCCGCGATATCCGTCCCGCGCGGTCGACCGCGCCCATCATCATTGCAAGACCAAGACGAGGCATCCCGTGGACGCAACGGACACCATCCGCTCCACCGATGGCGGGGCCGAAAGCCGCCGTTTCGAAGCCGACGTTTCGCGGCTTCTGCACCTGATGGTCCATTCGGTCTATTCGGACCGGGACGTCTTCCTGCGCGAGCTCATCGCCAATGCCGCCGACGCCTGCGAGAAGCTGCGAACGCTCTCGCTGCAGGACGGCAGCCTTCTCGGCGACGACCCGCGGCTTCGCATCACCGTGGAAGCCGACAAGGAGGCGCGCACGCTCACCGTCGCCGACAACGGCATCGGCATGAGCCGAGAGGAGATGCACGAGGCGCTGGGCACCATCGCCCGCTCCGGCACCAAGGCCTTTCTCGAGCAGCTCGGCGAGAAGGCCGACGGCTCGCGCCTCATCGGCCAGTTCGGCGTCGGGTTCTATTCCGCCTTCATGGTCGCGGATCGGGTGGAGGTGGTGAGCCGGCGCGCCGGCGCGGACACGGCCTGGTGCTGGTCTTCGGACGGGCTCGGCACCTACACTGTCGAGGCCCGCCCGCTGGAGGACGCTCCCGCGCGCGGCACGCGGGTGATCCTGCACCTGTCGGAGGACGGCGCGTCCTATGCGGAAAGCTGGACGGTCGAGCGGATCGTCAAGGCGCATGGCTCTGCCGTGCCCGTGCCGATCGAGTTCGTCGAGGCCGGGGGAGAGGCGAAGACGCTGGCCGACGGCACGGCGCTGTGGACGCGGCCGAAGTCCTCGATCACGCCGGAGGAGCACAAGGCGTTCTACCAGTCGCTCGGCGGCCAGTTCGACGACCCGGCGATGACGCTGCATTGGCGTGCCGAGGGCCGGCACGAGTACGCGGTGCTCGCCTACGTCCCGTCGACGCCGCCCTTCGCGCTGTTCGACCCGATGCGCAAGGGCCGGCTCAAGCTCTACGTCCGGCGCATGTTCATCGCCGACGATATCGACATCCTGCCCGGCTACCTCCGGTTCGTCTGCGGCATCGTCGACAGCGCCGACCTGCCGCTCAACCTGTCCCGCGAGACCATCCAGGAGAGCCCGATCCTCGGCGCGATCCGCAAGGGCGTCACCAACCGCATCCTTTCCGACCTGGAGAAACTCGCCGAGACCGACCCTGGCACCTACACGAAGGTGTGGGAGGCCTTTGGCGCCGTCCTGAAGGAGGGGCTCTACGAGGACTTCGAGCGCCGCGACGCGCTGTACAAGCTCGCGCGCTTCTCAACCTCGACCCACCCCGGCGGCGCCCGCTCCCTGAAAGACTACATCGAGGCGCTGCGTCCCAACCAGACCGCGATCTGGTATCTCGTCGGAGACGACAAGGACCGGCTGGCAGCGAGTCCCCACCTCGAAGGCTTCCGCGCCCGCGGCATCGAGGTTCTGCTGCTGTCGGACCCGGTCGATGCGTTCTGGGTGAACGCCGCGATGGGGTTCGAGGGCAAGCCGTTCAAGTCCGTCACCCAGGGCTCCGCCGACATCGATCTCGTTCCCCCGCTGGGCGAGGACGCCGCCGCGCCGAGGGCGGAGGTCGATGCCAAGGCGGCGACCTTGCTCGTCTTCTTCAAGGAGACGCTGGAGGGCCACGTCGCGGACGTGCGTGCATCGACGCGCCTCTCCGACAGCGCGTGCTGCCTCGTCGCCGGCGAGGGCGGTCCCGACCGGGGCCTCGAACGGCTGCTGGCTGCCAGCGGGCGCGCGAGCGACCCGGCGAAGCCGATCCTCGAGATCAACGCCGGGCTGCCGCTCGTGCGGCGTCTGGCCGAACGCTTCGCCGGGGGCGGGGACCGGGCGGCGCTCGCCGACGCGGCGCACCTGTTCCTCGACCAGGCGCGCGCCGCCGAGGGCCTGCCTCCGCTCGACCCGGCCGCGTCCGCCCGCCGCCTCAACGCGTTGCTCGCGCAGTCGCTGGGCTGAACGGTCTGACGCTCGGGCCGCCTATCGCGACTGGGCGTGGTAGGCGTCGTTGGGGCGCATGTCGACGGCCGAGGCCATGCGGTTCGACATGTTGAAGAACGAGGCGACGGCGGCGATGTCCCAGATGCCGCGGTCGTCGAAGCCGGCGTCGCGCAGGGCCTGACGGTCCGCGGCCTCGATGGTGTGGGAGGCGCGCGTCATCGTCTCGGCGAAGGAGAGCATCGCGCGGTGGCGCGGCGACAGGTCCGCCGCGCGCCAGTTCGTCGCCAGCAGCTCGCCGAGGATCGGGTCGCCCGACAGCTCGCGCACGGCGGCGCCGTGGGCGGCGACGCAGTAGAAGCACCGGTTCTCGGCCGAAACGACCACGGCGATCATCTCGCGCTCGAGCTTCCCGAGCGGCGAAGGCGCCAGCATGAGGTCGCTGTAGAAGGCGACGAACGCCTCCAGTTTCGCCATGTCGTGCGCGTAGGCCGCCAGCACGTTGGGCACGAATCCGATCTTCTCGCGACACTTCTCGAAGTAGGCCGCCATCTCCGGCGTCGGCGACGCCTGCGGCAGGTTCAGGTCCATCGGAGCGTCGCGCGACCCCTGCGGACGGGGCTTTTCACCGTTTCGGGCCTTGTTTTTCGACAATCCGACCTCCGCAAGCCGTGTATTCGTCATGGTTTCGCTACTTCTGCGCTCGTAGCATGACCGTACGACGGAGGAGCCAATCCGTCGACGGGGGAACACGCCATGTCGATCCAGCATCGGGAAGGCCACGCCGACCCAACCGCAGTGCAGGCGCCGCCGCCGGGATTCGAGCGCAGCCTCTTCGGGCGCGTCTCCCCCGCTGATCTCGACCAGTATCCGCCGGCCGAGGTGACGGCCTTCGCCGCCGAGGCGTGGGCGCATCTGTGCGAGAGGCACGAGGCCGGGCGCGAGTCGATCCGCCTTATCGACCGGGACGTGATGTGCCAGGGGCGGCAGCGCGATCTCACGATCCTGCAGATCGTCAACGACAACATGCCCTTCCTGCTGGATTCCACGCTCTCGGAACTGACCGAGCGGGGCATGGACATCCGTTTCGTGGCCCATCCGATCCTGTCGGTCGAGCGCACCGCCGACGGCGCGCTGGCACGGTTCGCCGGCGAGGCGGCGGCGTCCGGCCAGCCGGGCACGCGTCGCGAGAGCCTGATCCAGGTGCATGTCGACCGCATCGACGATCCGTCCGTGCGCGCAGCCCTCGTCGAGGCGCTGGAGCGCGTCTACGCCGACGTTCGCGTCGCGGTGCGCGACTGGGGAGCCATGCGCGGGCGGGTTGCCGGCCTCGGCTACATCTACCGCAGCAACCCCCCGCCGCTGCCGGCCGAAGAAATCGCGGAGGCCGTCGCCTTCATCGACTGGCTGGCCGCGGACAACTTCACGTTGCTGGGGGTGCGCGAGTACCGGTACGGGCCCGACGTTACCGGAGACGATCCGGTCGACGGGTCCGGGCTCGGCATCCTCGCCGACCCCGACGTCAAGGTGCTGCGGCGGGGACGCGAGCTGGTGACGACCACGCCCGAGATCCGTTCCTTCCTGACGGAGCCGGTCCCGCTGATCGTGACCAAGGCCAGCGTGAAGTCGCGCGTCCACCGGCGCGTGCACCTCGATTACGTCGGGGTGAAGCAGTACTCGGCCGAAGGCATCCTCGAGGGCGAACTGCGCATCGTCGGGCTGTTCACGTCGAGCGCCTATACCGAGACCACCGCCGCCATTCCCTACGTGCGCCACAAGGTGACGCAGGTGCTACGGCGGGCCGGCTACGACCCCGCGAGCCATTCCGGCCGGGCGCTGATGAACGTGCTTGAAAACTACCCGCGCGACGAGCTCTTCCAGATCGACGTCGACACGCTGCTCTCCTTCTCCACCGAGATCATGCGCCTCTACGAGCGACCGCGCGTTCTCGCCCTGCCGCGTCCGGACCGGTTCGACCGCTTCGTCTCGGTGCTCGTCTACATCCCGAAGGACCGCTACGACAGCGCCGTGCGGCAGAAGGTCGGCGAGGCGCTGGCGAAGCTGTTCGAAGGCCGCTACTCGGCCGGATACCCGGCCTATCCGGAGGGGCCGCTGGCCCGCACGCACTACGTGATCGGTCGCTACGAGGGGCCGACGCCGCAGGTCGACCGTGCGGCCGCGACTGTTGTCGTGGACGCCGTGGTGCGCACCTGGTCCGACGCGCTGAAGGATTGCCTGCTGCAGTCCAGCGACCCGGCGCGCGCCCGCGGCCTTGCGCACCGCTTCGGCAATGCCTTCTCCGCCGCCTACCGCGAGGCAGTGGACCCGGCGGACGCGGTCGCCGACATCGCGGTGCTGGAACGCCTCAGCGAGGAGCGCCGCTTCTCCGTCCGCATCACCCGCCGCAAGGATGACGGCGACGGCCGCATCGCGCTGATGATGTTCAGCCACGGCGCAAGCCTGCCGCTGTCGGAGCGCGTGCCCGTGCTGGAGAATCTCGGCTTCCGCGTCGTCAGCGAGCGCACCTACAGCGTGCGCCCGGCCGGTGAAGCGACGCCCGCCGCCCTGCACGACATGGCGCTGGAGCGCGCCCGCGGCGCGGGGATCACCCTCGACGACGCGATGCGCGGCCGGCTCGAATCCGCCCTCATGGCCGTGCTGCGCGGCGAGGCGGAATCGGACGGCTTCAATGCGCTGGTGCTCGAGGCAGGGCTCGGATGGCGCGACGTCGCCGCGCTCCGCGCGCTGGCGCGCTACCTCCAGCAAGCTCGCGTGCCGTTCAGCCAGGACTACATGGCGGCGACGCTGGCCAAGCATGCGGTCCTGGCGGGCAAGCTCGTCGACCTCGTCCATGTCCGCTTCGACCCGCATGGCGACGACGCCACGCGCGGCGAACGGCAGGCGGCTCTCCGCGGCGAGATCGAGGCGGGGCTCGCCGCCATCGACAGCCTCGACGAGGATCGCATCCTGCGGCGCTTCGTCAACCTCGTGGAGGCGGCCGTGCGCACGAGCTTCTTCCAGCTCGACGCGTCGGGGCGGCCGCGCTCGGCCATTGCCTTCAAATTCGAGAGCGCCAAGATCGACAGCCTCCCCCTGCCCCGGCCGCTTTACGAGATCAGCGTGTACTCGCCCCGCGTCGAGGGCGTGCACCTGCGTTTCGGCAAGGTGGCGCGCGGCGGGCTGCGCTGGTCGGACAGGCGGCAGGACTTCCGCACCGAGGTGCTGGGCCTCGTGAAGGCGCAGCAGGTGAAGAACGCGGTCATCGTGCCCGTGGGCGCCAAGGGCGGCTTCGTGCCCAAGCGGCTGCCCCTTCCATCCGACCGGCAGGCCTGGATGGCCGAGGGCATCGCCTCCTACCAGGAGTTCGTCGGCACGCTGCTCGACCTCACCGACAACCTTGACGGCGAGCGCGTGGCGCCGCCGGCGCTCACGGTGCGGCACGACGGCGACGACCCCTACCTCGTCGTCGCCGCCGACAAGGGCACCGCGACCTTCTCCGACATCGCCAACGCGCTCTCCATCGACCACGGCCACTGGCTGGGCGACGCCTTCGCCTCGGGCGGCTCGCAGGGCTACGACCACAAGAAGATGGGCATCACCGCGCGCGGGGCGTGGGAGGCCGTGAAGCGCCACTTCCGCGAACTGGGCGCCGACATCCAGGCCACCGACTTCACGGTGGCGGGCGTCGGCGACATGTCGGGCGACGTCTTCGGCAACGGGATGCTGTTGTCGCCGCACATCCGCCTCGTGGCGGCCTTCGACCATCGCGACATCTTCCTGGACCCCAGCCCCGACCCTGCGACCAGCCTGGCCGAGCGGCAGCGCCTGTTCGACCTGCCGCGCTCGTCATGGGCGGACTACGATCGGTCTCTGATCTCGCCGGGCGGCGGCGTGTTCCCGCGCTCGGCCAAGAGCATTCCGCTCAGCGCGGAGATTCGCACGCTGCTCGGGATCGAGAAGGCCGAGGCGACGCCGTTCGAGGTGATGCGGGCGATCCTGCAGGCGCGGGTGGACCTGCTCTGGTTCGGCGGCATCGGCACCTATGTGCGCTCGACCGGGGAGACGGACGACCAGGTCGGCGACCGCGCCAACGACACCGTGCGCATCACAGGCGGACAGGTCCGCGCGCGCGTCGTCGGCGAGGGCGCGAACCTCGGCTGCACGCAGCTCGGCCGTATCGAGGCGGCGCGCACGGGCGTCAGGCTGAACACCGACGCCATCGACAACTCGGCCGGCGTGAACACCTCGGACGTCGAGGTGAACATCAAGATCGCGCTGGCGATCCCGGAGCGCGACGGCCGGCTCGACACCGCCGCGCGCAACAGCCTCCTCGCCGAGATGACCGAGGAAGTGGGCAGCCTCGTGCTGCGCAACAACTACATGCAGACGCTCGCGCTTTCGCTCGCCGAGCAGCGCGGCAAGGACGACCTCGGCTTCAACCGGCGGCTGATGCAGGCGCTGGAATCGGCAGGACGGCTGGACCGGACCGTCGAGTACCTGCCGGACGACGTGGCCCTGCTGGAGCGCGAGCGGCGCGGCGAGGGCATGACCCGGCCCGAGCTCGCCGTGCTGCTGGCCTACGCCAAGCTGGCCCTGCACGACGCGATCCTGCAGAGCCGGCTGCCGGACGACCCCTATCTGTCGGGAGAACTGGAGCGTTACTTCCCGCGCACGCTGTTCGAGCGGTTTCCCGACGCCATCGCCGGCCACCGGCTGCGCCGCGAGATCATCGCGACCCAGCTCGCCAACGCCGTCGTCAACCGCGCGGGGCCGTCGGTCGTCGTCCGCCTCGCCGACCAGACGGGCTCCGACGCGGCGACGATCGCCACCGCCTACGCCGCTGTGCGCGACAGCTACGACCTGCTCTCGAT
>JAIYAB010000394.1 GCA_027489275.1 Hyphomicrobiales bacterium | reverse complement strand
TGTTGTCCGATTATTCCCGCAAGGGCGTCTTCGACGGTGTCTGTATCCGTCTGCCGACGATCTGCGTCCGACCCGGCACGCCGAACAAGGCCGCCTCCGGCTTCTTCTCCAACATCATTCGCGAGCCGCTGGCCGGACACGAGGCGGTGTTGCCCGTTTCCGAGGACGTGCGGCACTGGCACGCCTCGCCGCGTTCCGCGGTGGGCTTCCTCGTCCACGCCGCGACCATCGACACCGCGACGATCGGCCCTCGCCGCGCGCTCACCATGCCCGGCCTGTCCTGCACCGTCGGCGAGCAGATCGCCGCGCTCCGGCGCGTCGCGGGCGACAAGGTCGTCGCCCGCATCCGCCGCGAGCCGGATGAGACGATCACCCGCATCGTCGCCGGCTGGCCGCGCAACTTCGATCCCAAGCGCGCGCTTTCCCTCGGCTTCAGGGCCGAGAGCAGCTTCGACGAGATCATCCGGGTGCATCTCGACGACGAGCTGGGCGGAAAGATCGCGTAGGCCAGTATCCCGGCCGCGCGACCCGCGGCCGGACGGATCTGCGCCGAAGGCTACTGCTTCCTCAGATAAAGCTGTGCGCCGCTCGGCGGGTTCTTCTCGAACACGCCGTCCTTCGCCGGGGCGAAGCTCTGCTCGTGGCCCTTGCGCGCGACCAGGATCAGCCGCCCGCGCTCGGTGCGCCAGCCGATCGGGTCGAACACCTTGAGCCCGCTGTCGAGGCAGCCGCCCGACAGGATGGCAACGTACTGGCCCCGCCGGGCCGCGGGCCGCTCGGACAGCTCGATCGAGCAGATCGGGCGGTTCTTCTCCCTCGCCACGCCATAGAGGCCGACGAGGGCCGCCGGCTGAAGCGGCGGAAGGTCCTCGGCGATCGGCTGGTTGGTGAGTGCGGCCGCGACCGACTGCGCCCGCTCCTCGGTGGTCTGCTGGACGGGCCTGGCGCCGCGCCGCTGTGTCGTCGCCGGCGGCGGCTGGCCGCTGATCGGGCTGAGCACGAGGTCATCGGCCCCTGCCTTGGCGAGGAAGGTCGGCCCTTCCGGGTTGCGGCGCAGGTCGAGGACGCTCACGCCGGCGGGATCGCGCAGGCTGATCGTGCCGTCCGGATTGTAGGACCAGGTCGTCGCCCCGCCCAAAACGGGCAGAGCCTGCCGGCAGGTCGGCGGCGCGCCGAGGACGTAGCCGTGCGGGACGATGTTCGGCGTCAGCGTGAGCCGGCACGACCTCGCCCCGCCCTGGCCGGCGAGCTCCCAGACGCCGGAGAGGGTCCGCACGATCGGCGGAGCCTGCGGCTTGTCGTCGGGCTGGCGTTGCGCCAGCGCCGGGGTGGCCACCATTGCCAGCAGAACCGTCAGGGCCGTCCGGAGCCGCATCGAATCATCCCTTGTCCCGTCACCCCTTGATACCTGACCAGGGAGTCTCCGCCACGGGGGTTAGCGGACCCTTGCCGGCGAACCATGACGTCAGGTTGTCGACGACGAGTTGCCCCATCAGGCGCCGCGTATGGTGCGAGCCGGAGCCGACATGCGGCAGCAGGACGATGTGGTCCATGGCGATCAGTTCCGCCGGCACCTTCGGCTCGTGCTCGAACACGTCGAGGCCGGCCGTGGCGATCGTCCTGTCCTGCAGCGCCTTGATGAGGGCCGGCTCGTCGACGACGCTGCCGCGGCCGATATTGATGAGCACGCCCGTCGGCCCCAGCGCCGCCAGCACTGCCGCGTCGATGATGTGATGCGTCTCCGCGCCGCCCGGCGCGACGCTGATCAGGATATCGACGTCCTTCGCCATCTCCACCAGGCTCGGATAGTAGCGGTACGGCACGTCCTTCTGCGCGCTCCGGCCATGGTAGGAAATGGTCAGGCCGAACGCCTCGCAGCGCTTCGCGATGGCCTTGCCGATCCGCCCCAGCGCCAGGATGCCGACGCTCTTGCCCCGCAGCGTGCCGTGCGTGAGCGGAAAGGCGCCCTTGGCGACCCAGTGGCCGGCGCGCAGGTAGCGCTCGGAGGCGGAGAGCTCGCGCACCGTCATCAGCAGCAGGCCCAGCGCCGTGTCGGCGACCTCCTCGGTCAGCACGTCCGGTGTGTTGGTGACGACGATCCCGTTGCGCCCGGCCCACCCGGCGTCGACCGAATCGTAGCCCACGCCGAAATTGGCGACGATCTCAAGCTTCGGGAGCGCGCCCATCATGGCGGCGTCCATCCGCGCGTGGCCGCCGGTCGCGACGGCGCGGATGCGCGGCCCCGCCGCGGCGAGAAAGGCGTCCCGCTCGGCAGGCGCCGGCAGGCGGTGCAGGGTGAAGGTGGCCTCCAGCTGCTCCATGATCAGCGGGATCATGGTTCCGGTCGCCAGCACGTCGATGGTCTTCACGGCAGTCCTCCCGGGCCGGAGGATCCTCCGGCCGTATCGATTTCAATCGTTTGAGGCGAAGTCATCGCCGGTTGATTTCCCGGCGTCGCGTGCAATGATGGCCGTGGACGCTGCCTTGGGCAAGCCTCGGATCCGAGGTCCCGTCGCGTCGTCCTCAGGCCAACAAAGCTCGACCGAAACGTGGCGCTGCCCGTGGCGAGCAGGGGAGGGACAGTATGGCATCCGTCGAAATCCGCGACGTGCGGAAGGCATTTGGCGCGACTCCGGTCATTCACGGCGTCAACATCGGCATCGATGACGGCGAATTCGTCATTCTCGTCGGCCCCTCGGGCTGCGGGAAGTCGACGCTGCTGCGCATGATCGCCGGGCTGGAGAACATCACCGCCGGCGAGATCCGGATCGGGGACCGCGTCGTCAACGACGTGCCGCCGAAGGAACGCGACATCGCGATGGTGTTCCAGAACTACGCGCTCTACCCGCACATGACGGTCGCCGACAACATGGCGTTCTCCATGAAGCTGCGCGGAGCGCCGAAGTCCGAGATCCAGGCGCGCGTCAACAAGGCGGCCGGCATCCTCGGGCTGGAGAAGCTGCTGGAGCGTTATCCGCGCCAGCTCTCCGGCGGCCAGCGCCAGCGCGTC
>JAIYAB010000226.1 GCA_027489275.1 Hyphomicrobiales bacterium | reverse complement strand
GCGATCTCGGCCTTCTCACCCTTGATGGCGATGGCGGCGGCCAACGCGGCGGCGTCGGTCTGCGCCTGCATTTGCGTGCGGTGGGAAAACATGCGGGTGAAGTCGACGGCTCCGGCCACGGCGAGCCCGATCGGAATCGCCGCGATCGCGAATGCCGTCAGAACCGTGCCCTTCTCGTTTCGCCTGAAGCGTTGCAGCATCGTGATCCTCCGTAATGCGCGCAGTTACATGCACGAAGGGGATCCGCTGCAAGGCTCGGAGTTAAGTTCGGAGAACGTTTGTTAAGCGTCCGATTGCAACTTAATCGGAAAAAGACGTTAACGCGATCTCTGTGGGTAAGATGTTGTCTTTTCTCAATTTTTGACCAGCCTAACGACATGTGCGAACCCGCACTGAGGCACGAGTTGAGTTGCGGTAACTTAAAGGATCGTCAGCTCCCTCAATTTCTTCGTCGGTAGTGATCGGTTGGAGGACGCGCGGAGCCTCGGGCCCCGCGCGCCCGGCTCGCAAGCGCCCCTCAGCGCTTGTGGTGCGAAGGCTGAAGGGCGTAGACGGGGGTGGGAATACCTTCCATGCGAGCTTTAAGTTGCAGCGCGAGGAACTGCGAATAGTGGCGCGACTGGTGCAGGTTGCCGCCATGCATCCACAGCGCCTCCTGTTGCGTCGGCTTCCACATGTTGCGCTGCTCGCCTTCCCAAGGGCCCGGGTCCTTCGGCGTATCGGAGCCGAGGCCCCACACCTTGCCAACCTTGTCGGCCATCTCCTGGCCGCACAGGTCGGCCACCCATCCGTTCATCGAGCCGTACCCCGTCGCGTACACGATGACGTCCGCGGGAACGACCCTGCCGTCGTCGAGCTTGACGCCCTGGGGCACGATCTCCCCGACCTGCCCGCCAACGAGCTTGATCTTGCCGTCGATGATGAGCTGCGAGGCGCCGATGTCGATGTAGTACCCGGAGCCGCGGCGCAGGTACTTCATGAACAGCCCTGAATCGTCGACGCCGTAGTCCAGCTTGAAACCCGCCTTTGCGAGGTCACGGTAAAACTCGGCGTCGATCTCTCGGATCTTGTCGTAGACCGGCTTCTGCAGCGTGTGCAGGATTGCGTATGGCAGCGAGGCGAAGATCAGGTCGGCCTTGGCTGTCGTCATGCCCGCCTGCACCGCACGCTCCGAATAGAGGTCGCCGAGGCCCACCTCCATCAGCGTGTCCGATTTCACGATATGCGTGGACGAGCGCTGGATCATCGTCACGTCGACACCGGCTTCATACAGCGCGGCGCAGATGTCATGGGCCGAGTTGTTCGAGCCGATGACCACCACCTTCTTGTCCTTGTAGCCGTCGGGTCCGGGGTGCCTGGACGAATGGTGTTGCTCGCCCTTGAAGGTGTCCATGCCCTTGAACTGCGGGATGTTGGCCTTGCCCGACATGCCAGTCGCAAACACGAGCTGCTTGGGGCGCAGCACGATCTCCTTGCCGTCGCGCTCGACGACCACCGTCCATTCCTTGCGGACGTCGTCCCATGTCGCGCTCTTGGCCGTGGTGCTGGTCCAGTAGTTCAGCTCCATGACCTTCGTGTACATCTCCAGCCAGTCGCCGATCTTGTCCTTGGGCGAAAACACTGGCCAGTTCTTGGGGAAGTCGATGTAGGGAAGGTGGTCGTACCAGACCGGATCGTGCAGGCAGAGGGACTTGTAGCGCTTCCGCCAGCTGTCGCCGGCCCGCTCGTTCTTCTCGACGATGATCGTGGGAACGCCGAGCTGGCGCAGGCGCGCTCCGAGCGCGATGCCCCCCTGCCCGCCGCCGATGATGACCACGTAGGGCTGCTTCTCGAAGCCGAGCGTGCGGCTTTCCTCCTCCCGCTCCTCCTTCCACGTCTTTACGCCGGGGTTGACGCCATGTTTAGCGCCCAACGGCCGCGTGAACCCTGCCTTCTCCTCGTGTCCCTTCAGCTCGACCATCGTGGTCAGCAACGTCCAGATGAGGCCGTCCTTCAGGCGGATGTGTCCGAAGCCGCGGGCGACCTCGGTTTCGAAGGTGATCCAGGCCTCGGTGATCCCGCCGCCCTCTGTGACCGCCTCGTTCGGCGCGACATGGAAATCAACGGGTTTCACGCGGCCGAGGCAGGCGTCGAGCATCGCGCGGACCTGGGCCGGGCCTTCCATCGTCTTGATGTTCCAGGTGAAGGCCACGAGGTCGCGCCAATAGCCGTCCTCGCCGAACATCGCCGCAGCGACGGCCGCGTCGCCCTTTTGAAGCGCGTCGCCGAAGCGTCCCAGGAAGGCCTCCATACGGGCGGCCGGTGTCGTGTCGAGCATGAGCGGATCTCCCTCCCTGCGCCGGTGCGGGTGCCGCCCGGCGTCGTTGCGTTCGGGGAGGTCGGCCGGGGAGATCGTCGCGTCGGCGCGCACAGGCCCGGTCCCCGCGTCTGCAGGGCTGCTCGGCGTGGCGTCGACACCATGTCCCTGGTGTTCCTCCCGAGGTCGAGCTTTGCACCGGCAGTTGGTGTTCGCAACGGGGGCTGGAAGCGCGAGGCGTGCGTACGGCACAGGGCACCCCGGCCTTTTGCCGCAAGTCGGGACGCGCCCTCCGCCCGATTCGACCGGTTCCGGCGAGGCTCGACCGTCGGGCGGGACGCGGCTAGGGTCACGCCTCCGCGGCATCGACGGCTCCCCATGCGTCCGAACTTCCTCAAGCCCTCCATCGGCAATGCGATCTTTGCGCTGGCCGGACTGCTGATCGCCCTCATGGCGATCGTGGCGGCGATCAACAGCGCCATGTCACAGCGCGTCGGTAACCTGATCGGTTCGATCAACCAGACCTACGTTCCGGTGTATGGAATGCTGGCGCGGGCGCACGTCCGTTCGCTGGAGCAGTCGCTGGCGCTACGGCAGGCGTCCATCGACACGCTGGCGCGCGGTGGCGCCGATCTGGATCCGTTTCTCGATGCGGAAAAGACAGCTGGGGCCGCTGCCGAGGTGGAGCTCGCGGGAGCGCGCGCCGTCGTGGCCGCGCAGGCGCGGCGCGCGGAGGGGGGCGAGGACCGCGTGCTCCTCGGTCGCCTCGACGCCCACATCGAGGAAATGCTGCGCGGTCGGGAAGCGTACGCGCGGGATCGCAGCGAGCTCCTCTCGGCGCTGCGCCGGTCCGACCCCGTGGCCATCCAGGCAGCGCTCGTTCGGCTCGACGCGGCGCGCGCAGTTCAGAATGAACGTCTGGAACAGGCCCGGCGCGAAAGCCTCGCCTTCGCGACCAAGGCGGTGGACGAGACGCAGGAGAGTGGCCGCAGCGTGATCCGCCTGACGCTACTCACGCTTGCTTTTGCCGTGCTGCTTGGCCTGTTGATGGCGTACATCGTCACGCGGCGCCTCGTGGGCTCCGTGCGCCGCCTCGTGCTGGCCACGGAGCAGGTCGAGCACGGGCGCTACGACGGCGAACTCGCCGTCACGTCAGACGATGAAATCGGCCGTCTGACCCGCGCCTTCAACCTCATGCTCGCCGAGCTGCGCCTCAAAGAGAAGATCCGCGAGACCTTCGGGCGCTATCTCGACCCCAAGGTCGTATCGGGCCTGCTGGAGCGTCCGGACCTCGTCGGACATGCCGGCGACCGGCGGGTGATGACGATCCTCTTCGTGGACATGCGCGGCTTCACACGCCTTTCGGGCGAGGTGACGCCGACGCTGCTGATCACCATCCTCAACCGCTACCTCACCGTGCTGACGGACGAAGTCCGTGCCTTCAATGGTATTGTCGACAAATATACGGGCGACGGGGTCATGGCCTTCTGGGGTCCGCCTTTCGTCGACGCGGCCGACCAGGCCCGCCTCGCCTGCGGGGCCGCGGTGGCGCAACTCGCGCGGTTCGAGGCGTTCCGGCACGAGCTGCCGGACCTTATGGGCGTGCGCCACTACGCGCCTGATCTCGGCATCCGCATCGGCATTGCGACGGGCGAGGTCATCGCCGGCAATGTCGGATCGCCGGTGGCCATGAACTACACCGTGATGGGCGAGGCTGTGAACATCGCCTCGCGCCTCGAGGGACTGAACAAGATCTACGGCACGGGCGTGCTGATCTCCGACGCGACGGCCCGGATGGCTGGTCCGTCGGTCAGGACGCGTGAGATCGACATCGTGCGGGTGCAGGGCCACGCCGGTTTCCTTCCGGTCTTCGAGGTTCTCGGATCGGCCTCGACCGGGCAGGAGGAGGCGCTGTCCTGCTATGCCGACGCGCTGCTGCGCTACCGCAAGCGGGACTGGGCAGATGCGGCGCGCGGCTTCGAAGCCTGCCTGACGCTTCGGCCCGACGACGGTCCGGCCGCGCTCATGCTGTCGCGCTGTACGGCGTTCCTGGCCGAACCGCCGCCGGAGTCGTGGGACGGCGTGTTCGACGTCGGGGCGAAATAGCCGGTCGCGCTCAGCTCCGCGGGACGTCATAGGCGCAACGGAAGCCGACATAAACGGCGTAGAACGCCGCCGGCTTCCATTGCGCGCCGGTTTCCATGGCCTGCGCAGGGCCGTACCACCACGATCCGCCGGCCGTCAGCGCCTCTCCATCGCGCCGGTCCGCCACCCATTCCCAGACATTGGCGCCCATGTCGTGAAGGCCGTTGACGCCGCGCTTCGTCGTTCCGACCGGCGCATGGCCGCGCCTGTTCGTGTTCATGCCCTCCGGGCTGTCGCCCACGGGATAGGTGTATGTGCGCCCGCGAATGAAGCCGTCCGTCGGCGTCTCGCGTGTCTCGGTATAGGCGGCGAGGCGCCATTCCTCGAAGGTCGGAAGCCGTCCCCCGCCGGCGGCGCAGAAGTCGCGCGCCTCGCCCCAGGTCACGTGGACCGCCGGCTCGTTGTCCTGCGCGAGCTGTCCAGAAGGTGCCCGAACGGTCCAGCCCGGCCGGCGCGTCCAACCGCCTGCGAACTCGAACCCGCCGCCCTCGCGCTCGGCGGCGGTCACGAGTCCCCTGCCCTGCGCGTGCGCCTTGTACCGGCCGACGCTCACCTCGACGGCGTCGATGGCGAATGCGCCTATCTGGACGCGCTCTACGGCCGAGGCCGGCGCTGCCAGAAGTCCGACCATGACAAGACCGGCGGCGGAGAGTTTCAAGGTTGCCTCCCCCGATGCACAAGCTCGGCGCGGTATAGCGCGCCCCTCGCCGGGAAGAAGAGGCTCAGTAGGCCGGCTTCACCGGGAACCAGCCGGGCTTCTCGGGATCGAGATAGGCGCCGCTGATGCCATCGACCGTGTAGCGGGCGATCAGGTCGAGATCGGGCTCCACGCCGAGGCCAGGCCGGTCCGGGACCGGAAAGGTTCCGCCGGCGAGGCGCGGCCCGTCCGGGGCGATATCCCCGGCAAGGTAGGTCTGCTCGGTATCGATGGCGAGCGTCATGTTGGGAATGGACGCCGCGAGGTGGACATAGGCGGCCTGCGACAGGGCCAGTTCGCCGCCCGAATGGAGGGTGACCGGAATGCCGACGGACTCGCAGACTGCGGCCTGTTTTACCACCTGCCACAGCCCCCCGGCCTCGTGCGGGTCCAGCAACACTACGTCGGCCGCGCCTGCGCGCACGATGTTGCCGACGTCCGATAGCGTGTAGGCGCTCTCGTCCAGCGCGACGGGGACGGTTTGGCAGCGGCGCAGCGCGGCATGGCCTTCGAGGTCGTCGAGTTCGAGCGGCTGCTCGACATAGGCGAGATCGAACGGGGCCAGCTTCGCGAGCTGACGACGGGCCGTGCCCGGCGTCCAGGCTCCGTTCACATCGGCGCGGATGTCGCGCGCACCGACGACGCTGCGCACCGCCTCGACCAACGGAATGTCGGTGGCGGCTGAGACGCCGATCTTGATCTTGAAGGTCTCGAAGCCTGCGTCCAGGAACCGCCGGGCGGCATCGGACACCTTGGCCGGGTCCGACACGAAGACGTACGCGGACGCCTCGACGCGCTGCCGCCACAATCCGCCCCACAGGGCCCAGAGCGGCAACCCGGCGCGCCGGCCGAGCGCGTCCCACATGGCCGCTTCGAGCGCGGCGATAGCCATCACGGCGGCCCGCTTGTGGTGGTAGTACCCCGCTCCCAGCACGTGGCGGTGGAACGTCTCCACGTCCGCCACCGAGTATCCCTGCGCCAGCGGCGCGACCATGCGGGCGAATACCGCGGGAACTGTATCGATCAGCGAGATCGTCTCCCCCCACCCCACACCGCCATCCCGGGTCGTGACACGGCAGATCAGCCGCGTTGTGCCCGAGCGTCGGCCCGATCCCCAAAGTATCGTTTCCGCCAGCGGCATCCGGACGAGCCAGTGGTCTACTCGAACGATCTGGCCTGCGTCGCGATCGAATTTGGATTGAATGTCCATCATGTGGGAAAGACACCCGGTTTGCTGCCGACTGTCAATGCACCACCACGCTTGCGCACCGGTGTGAGTTTGTTGCGTTGCAGCATCAAGCCACGTCGGTAATGGTTTGACGGGAAGATTGCGGGGCAGGTTCGATTGGTTGACCGATTTCCTGTTCCACAATATAGATGCCATTACCAACCTATGGATCATTCATGGCGCGACTGGCTATCATCGAGCACGCGGACAAGGCCGAAGACAGTGCGCGGGAGATCCCCGGCGCGCAGGCGCTCCGCCGGGGGCTTTCCCTGCTCGACACCGTCGCCGATGCGCCCGGTCTGCGGTTCAGCGAGATCGCGGAGCGCTCCGGGCTGACCAAGGCCACCGCCCACCGCATGCTCGCGACGCTCGCCGAAGCGGGTCTGC
>JAIYAB010000286.1 GCA_027489275.1 Hyphomicrobiales bacterium | reverse complement strand
GGCGGACTCGCCCCAGCGGAGTCCGGCACGCCCGCATGGCCCGCGAACCAGCGCTCATAGCCCTCGAGCCAGACCCTGTCGCGCAGCCGCAGGTTCTCGTGGCTGATGCGCTGGGACCGTGTCAGCAGCGAGTACATGAACTGCTCCGGCTCGAAGCGGTCGCAATAGCGCGAGCCGACGACCTCGAACCACTCCATGGCGTTGCGCGCGGCATTCTGGATGCGCGCGACATCGACGCGGCGGACCTCCTCGTAGGCGTCTAGCACGGCCGGGATCCTGTCCGGCGTGTCGCCCAGGGCCTTGAACTGCTTGACGAGTTCGATCGCGTCCTCCAGCGCGAGCTTGGTGCCCGATCCGATGGCGAAATGCGCGGTGTGGGCGGCGTCGCCCATCAGCACGACATGGCTGCGGCCGTTGAAGGTGGACCAGCGGTCGCAGATCAGCCTGCCGAAATTGAGCCAGGCCGAACCGCGCAGATGACGGCTGTTGGTCATCAGCCTCGCCCCGTCGAGCGTTTCGGCGAAGAGGTCCTCGCAGAAGGCGATCGACTCGTCCTGGTCGGCCTTGTCGAGGCCATGGGCAAGAAACGTATCCTCGGTGGTCTCGACGATGAACGTCGAGGTGTGCTCGTCAAACTTGTAGACGTGCGCCTGGAACCAGCCATGCGCAGTGCGGCGAAAATCGAAGGTGAAGGCGTCGAACGACTTGTCCGTGCCGAGCCAGATGTAGCGGTTGGGCCGCATCACCATGTCGGGTCGAAAGACGTCTTCATATTTCCGCCTGATCTTGGAATTCACGCCGTCGGAGGCGATCACCAGATCGGCGTCCGGGAAGTCGAGATCGCTGTCGACCTCGGTCTCGAACAGCAACTCGACGCCCAGCTCCTCGCAGCGCGCCTGCAGGATGTTGAGCATGTGCTTGCGGCCGATGCCGACGAAGCCGTGCCCGGTCGTGCGCATCCGCTTGCCGTGGATGCAGACCTCGATGTCGTCCCAGTGGTTGAACGCCTGCTCGACCTCGGCGGCTGTCTTGGGATCCCAGATCCGCATGTTCTCCATGGTGGCGTCGGAAAACACGACGCCCCAGCCGAACGTGTCATAGGGCTTGTTGCGCTCCACCACGGTGATGCGATGGGCCGGATCGAGCATTTTCATCAGCAGGGCAAAGTAGAGACCGGCCGGGCCGCCGCCGATGCAGACGATTCTCATGACGTTCTCCTTGGTCCGCTTCAGAACGCGGCAGGCTTGGCGGCGCGCTCGCGCAGGACGGACCGGCGCAGCTTGCCCGTGTCCGTCCGGGGAAGCTCGGACACGAATTCGATCGCGCGCGGGTACTTGTAGGGGGAAATCTCGGCCTTCACGTGATCCTGGAGAGCCTTGACGAGATCCTCCCCCGGCGTCGCACTCGCGCTCGGCACGACATAGGCCTTCACGATCATGCCCCTGTCGGGATCGGGCTGGCCGACCACGCCGCACTCCCTGACGGCGGGATGGGTGAGAAGGGCCGCTTCGACCTCGGGACCGGCGATGTTGTAGCCGGCCGAAATGATCATGTCGTCCGAGCGCGCCTGGTACCAGAAGTAGCCGTCGACATCGCGGATATAGGTGTCGCCCGTCACGTTCCAGCCGTCGCGGACATAGGTCGCTTGGCGGTCGTCGGCGAGGTAGCGGCAGCCGGTGGGACCGCGGACCGCAAGACGGCCGGGCGTGCCGTCGGGGACGTCGTTCATCGCCTCGTCGACCACGCGAGCCTCATAGCCCGGAACCGGCTTGCCCGTCGCGCCGGGACGGATGTCGCCGGGCGAAGAGCCGATGAAGATATGCAGCATCTCCGTCGCGCCGATTCCCTCCGTGATGGAGATGCCGGTCGCGTCCTTCCAGGCGTCGAAGGTTGGCTTGGGCAGCGCTTCGCCGGCCGAGACGCAGAGCCGCAGACTGGAGATGTCACGGCCCTCCAGAAGCGGAATCATGGCCCGGTACGCGGTCGGCGCGGTGAAGCTGATCGTCGCGCGGAACGTCTCGATGCCGGACAGCAGCTCGGACGGTGAGGCCTTCTCCAGGAGCACCGTCGATGCGCCCGCGCGCAGCGGGAAGAGCACGAGGCCACCCAAACCGAATGTGAAGGCGAGGGGTGGCGACCCGATGAACCGGTCGTCCGGCGTGGGCGCGAGCAGGTGGCGCGCGTACCCGTCGCAGATCGCGAGCATGTCGCGGTGGAAATGCATCGTCCCCTTGGGTACGCCGGTGGTGCCGGAGGTGAAGCCGATCAGGCACACGTCGTCGGCTGCCGTGTCGCAGGCCTCGAAAACGTCCGACGCCTCGGCCGCCAGGGATTCGAGGCTCCCGGGCGCCCCGTCCCCGAAGGCGACCACCGTGGTGAGGGAGGGGGCGGCCCTGCCGGCCTTGTCCAGCTCCTCGGTCAGGCGCGAATCGCACACCGCGTGCGAGATGTTCGCCTTCTCTATGATCGTCGCGAGTTCCCTGGCGCGCAGAAGCGGCATGGTGGCAACCACCACCCCGCCGGCCTTGATCACGGCGAGGTAGATCGCAACCATCATCGGGTTGTTCGGGGCCCGCAGCAGCACCCGGTTGCCCGGCACGAGGGCGAAGCGGCCGGTGAGTACATTGGCGATGCGATTCACGTTCGCCAGCAGGTCGTCATAGGTCCAGCGGACGTCGGGCGACAGGATGCAGTCGCGCCGTCCGAACCCCCTGGCCACCATGTCGTCAAGAAAGGAGACTGCGCAGTTGAAGCGCGGCGGATATGCGAATTCGGGTCGATCCAGCAGGAAAAGCGGCCATTGGTCCGGCGGCGGGAGGTTGCCCCGCGCGAAGCTGTCGACGTGCCCTGACTTCTGCATCGGCAAGTCTCCTGACACGTCGCCTGCGGCCTCCTGCATCGCGCCCTTGACGGGGTCCAGCGCTCCGCCGCGATGCTGCGCGCGCAACGCACGGCGACGCCCTCAATGGCACAGATGTTTAACATCTAAAATAATCGGCGCGTTCGTTGTCAAGCTGCCGGGACGTCGCGGAGCGACCCGCGACGGCCGTTGACAGCCCCGGAATTATTTCATTCCTTAAATGGATACGATATTCGGTTGCGGCCTCCTGCCGCCAACCGCGGGCCGGAACCCGCCCGGGTCGACGGCCCGGGCTCCGTTGGACGTTCGCCGCTGTGGTGGAACGCCGCCCGGTGCGGACATGAGGACACGAGCCATGGACCGGCGCAACGCCCGCTCCGACGACGCCCTGCGGCACGCACGACCGCAGATACAGGATCTTTCGACCGAAAACATCGCCGAACTGGCCGTGCGCGCCCGGGAGTTGGGCGACGTGATCCCTCTCTGGTACGGCGAGGGCGACCTCGTGACGCCGCCCTTCGTGCGCGACGCGGCGAAGGCCGCTCTGGACGCCGGGATGACGTTCTACATTCCCGACATGCACGGACATCCGCCGCTGTCGGAGGCGATATCCGCCTACCAGTCGGAGCTGCACGGCCGCCCGATCGAGCGGCGGCGCTCCACCGTCGCGCCGGGCGGCATGCATGCGCTTCTGCTGGCCTTCCAGCTCGTTGCCGACATGGGCACCAACGTCGTCTATGTCGAGCCCCAATGGCCCAACATCCGCAATCTGATCCACCTCGTCGGAGCCGAACCGCGCGCAGTCGCGCTCGACTTCGTCGACAACGACTGGAAGCTCGACCTCGACAGGCTGTTCGACGCCTGCGACGCCCGCACGCGGGCTATCGTGTTCTCTTCGCCCTCCAACCCGACCGGCTGGGTGATGAGCATCGAGGAGATGCAGGCGGTCCTCGACTTCGGCCGTGAGCGCGGCATCTGGATCGTGTCGGACGAGGTCTACAACCGCCTGTGGTTCGGACCGGAGCGGGCAGCGCCTTCGATCCTGTCGATTGCCGATCCCGAGGATCTCGCCCTCTCGGTGAACAGCTTCTCGAAGGCGTGGGCGATGACAGGCTGGCGATGCGGCTGGCTGACGCATCCGCTCTCCGTGGCGCCGCAGATGGCGCAGATGACACAGCTCATGAGCAGCGGAACGTCGGGCCCGATCCAGGCCGGCGCGCACGCTGCGATCACGAAGGGTGAGGATCTGGTGGCCACGATGCGCGAGCGCTGCCGCTCCGGCATCGACCTCGGCTACGAGCGACTTGCCCGCGTCTCCCGGATCCGCCTGCCCGAGAAGCCGCGCGGAGGCATGTACATCTTCTTCGCGCTGCCCGACACTCCGAATTCGCGGGAGGCCTGCATGGGGGTTCTCGAGGCCTCGCGCGTCGGGCTCGCGCCCGGCTCGATGTTCGGCGCACCGTCTTCGAGCTTCCTGCGCATGTGCATGTGCCGCGACCCGGCACAGTTGACGTTGGCGCTCGACCGGATGGCGGCGGCGCTTGCTTGAAGAAAGGGGTCCGCGCCGCGGGCCTTCGAACGGGACCGGCGAAGCCGGGGAGGGAGAGTGGATGATGATGCAGATCGGACGTCGTACGGTCCTATGGGCCGCATCGCTGGTGGTGGGCGCGGCGCTGGCGGGCCCCGCGCTGGCGCAGACCAAGCTGGCCGTGGGAGCCTATCCGGCCAATCCACCATGGCAGTTCAAGAACGAGAAGGGCGAGTTCGAGGGCTTCGAGATCGAAATGGTCAAGGAGATCTCGAAGCGCCTCAACCTGACGCCCGAGTTCTCCGACATGGGCTTCCAGGCGCTGTTCGCGGCCACGAGTTCGGGCCGCATCGACATGGCGACCTCCTCGATCACCATCACGCCCGAGCGACTGAAGAGCCAATCCTTCACCCAGGCGCACTATGACAGCGATCTCGGCATCGCATCCCAGAAGGCGAAGCCGATCAAGAGCGCCGAAGAGCTGAAGGGCAAGACGATCGGCGTGCTGTCGACGTCGACCGGCGACAAGTGGACGAAGGAGAACCAGGCCAAGTACGGCGTGGCGACCATCCGCGGGTACAACCAGCAGACGGAGATGCTTCTCGACCTCGCGGCCGGCCGTGTCGACGGCGTGATCAGCGACATTCCCGGCATGGAGTTCTCCTTCACCAAGATGAAGGACCTCGCCGTGACCTCGCGCATCAAGACGGGCGAGCAGTACGGGCTGATGATGCGCAAGGGGCACCCCCTGCTCGAGCCCATCAACACGACGATCACGGCGATGAAGAAGGACGGCTCGCTGGCCGCCATCCACAAGAAGTGGTTCGGCACCGATGCCCCGGCCGACAGCTCGACGATGCAGGAGCGTCCTCTCCCGAAGGAGTGACGCCGGAGCAACCCTTCAGCCAAACCCGATCGGCGCCGGTCACTCCGGCGCCGATCTCGTATCCGCAGACCGTCCGCGCGCTCATATGCCGGGCGATGCCGTCGATGACCCGGCCGCGCCCGGAAGGCGCTGCCGCGGAACGAGACTTGCCTGAACAGGACTTTCCCCAAGAGGCCGGCGATGTCCCTGCTCGAGACGTTCTTCAATACCGAGGTGATGGTCTCGAGCTTTCCGGCGCTGATGCGCGGGCTGATGACGACGCTGGCCCTGGGGGCGGCGAGCATCATCTTCGGGACCATCATCGGCCTCGCCGTGACGCTCGTCAGGCTCTATGCGCCGCGCCCGCTGCAGCTCGTTGCGATCGTGTATGTCGACGTGTTCCGCGCGCTGCCGATGCTCGTGGTGCTGATCGTCATCTATTATGCGCTGCCCTTCGTGGGCATACGTCTGTCGGCCTGGACCTCGGCGATCCTCGCCCTTTCGGTGGTGCTTTCGGCGTACTCCTCGGAAGTATTCCGCGCCGGCATCGAGGCCGTGCCGAAGGGCCAGTTCGAGGCAGCGGCTGCCCTTGGCATGCATTTTCCCATGATCCTGTTCAAGGTGGTGCTGCCCCAGGCGATGAAGATCGTCATTCCGCCACAGACCAGCAACTTCGTCTCCATCATCAAGGAGACGTCGCTCGCCTCCGTGGTGGCCATGCCGGAGTTGCTCAAGGAGGCGACGGACGCGCAGGCGCTGAACGCGAACCCGACGCCCCTCATCGGCGCGGCGCTCATCTACCTCGCGCTGCTGTGGCCGCTCGTGCGCCTCGTCGGCTGGCTCGAGACCCGCGCAGGCTCCCAGCGGGCACGCTAGGCCGAAGTCCAGAACGACGCCAGCACCCGGCCTTGCACTCGCCACCGCGTGGGCTATAAGACGCGCCTTGCCCGCATGCGCCCTGGGGTGCGTGCACGGAATGCCCGACGGTCGCCACGGTGCCCGACGCGTGATCCGGGCAAGCCGGCAAGCGTCTTCCAAACGCTGGCCGCGGAGGGTGCCGACCAGGTGAAGGCGCGCCGTGCGCCTCCAGCGCTCACCCTTCGATCAAGTGTTGCGTGCGTCTTCGAGCGCATGCTGCGGAGGGGTGGCCGAGTGGTTGAAGGCGCACGCCTGGAAAGTGTGTATACGGGAAACCGTATCGCGGGTTCGAATCCCGCTCCCTCCGCCAATCATCATTGAAATCGTTATATCTTTTCGACCGTGCGCCCTACGGCCCCCAAACTGGTCCCCAAACGGGTTCCCGCTGACTCCCGAGATGCGTCTGGATCAGGTCGTCGACGCCATGGTGTCAGGCTCGTAGGCAGGTGCGGCTAGATCGGCACTTATCTGTTCAAAAAACGACGCTGACGCTCAGATGCCCAGCGATCTCGATTCTCGCGGTCGCTCTCGATCACGCCATCCCACGCTATCCTTGCGGCAAGTTCCAGCCCCGCCTCAAAGCCGTGGTCCCAATCGCGAAAGCCGGCCTGTTCGCTTACGGCAAATCCCCGCGCCCTCTCCTCATGGGCGATAATCGCAACCAGTGCATTGAGCGCAGCGGTTCGTTCTCGATTGCGATCGAGAAGTGCTCGCTCCAGATCGACTATTCGCCCGCTCTTCAGTTTCGCACCGATCCATCCCGATAGCGCCTGCACCCCGGCACCAACGAAACCCAAGATCAGCCCGGTGACTGCCAGCGCCGAGATGAGCAGCAGAAGGGCTTGCCACCCGATACTGGTCCATTGAAATGCCGACTCGATCCACTCGACCATGATGCTCCCGACCCCACGAAGCCGAAATTGCGCCGAGGAACGTCACCGCTGTTCTGCCATTCCAACCGTCGGATCAGCGCGCGCGGAGTAGTCGCAGATTATGCTGCCGCCCGAATGCCGGTCAGCCAAGGGATTTCAGTTTGCCAGAGCAGAAGCCCCGTCGTCTTCCCGCACCGTGGTCGGTCACGGAGATCGCCGGTGGATATGCCGTCGTTGACGCTGGGGGTCGTCGGCTGGCGTACGTCTACAAGAACACGAGCCTCGACCAGGGCGTCAACTCGGAGGCGCTGACGGAGGACGAGGCTCGGCGCGTGGCGGCCAACATCGTGAAGCTACCGAGCCTACTAAGCCAAAAGCCAACCTCACCAGACTAAGC
>JAIYAB010000466.1 GCA_027489275.1 Hyphomicrobiales bacterium | reverse complement strand
CGCGGTGGCGATGCGCGGCAGGGCGTCGCCGAAGGAGGCGGCCCAGGAGGCCACCGCGATCTCGCAGGCGGCCTTGGAGGCGGAGTAGGGATCGTGCCCGCCGAGCGGGTCGTCCTCGACGAAGGGCACGCCGCGCCCGTCGTTGCGATAGACCTTGTCGCTGGTCACGACCAGCGCGGCGACGCAATCCGTCCGCCCGCGCAGGGCTTCCAGCAGGTTGATCGTGCCGGACACGTTGGTGGCGAAGGTGCCCGCGGGATCGCGGTAGGAGGCGCCGACGATGGCCTGTGCGGCCAGATGCAGCACCGCCGAGGGCGCAATCTCGGCCACGGCGGCGGCGAGCGCCAGGGGATTGCGGATGTCGCAGATGCGGTGCGAGGCAAGCGCCGGTTCGACCCCGGCCAGCCGGAATGCCGTGGGGCCGGGGGGCGGGTCCAGCGCCAGCCCGTGCACCTGCGCTCCCAGCTTCGCCAGCATCAGCGCCAGCCAGGACCCCTTGAACCCCGTATGGCCGGTCACGAGCACCCGCCGGCCGCGCCAGACGTGCGGATCGGGGCGGCGGAGCCCGTTGGTGGTCATGGCCGTTCGTCCATCCAGGCGAGCAGCGTGTCCTGGAAGTCGGACACGAACAACTGCGGATTGCCGAGCGGATGGGCCCGGAGCCGCTCGCGCATCGTCCGGCGCAGCTCCGTGCGCCACTGCGTGCGCTCCGCCACCTCCACGGCCTTCGCCACGAAGGCGTCTCGGTCGAAGGCGCAGAGATCGCCGAGGCCGGCATTGTTGAGGTTGGAGTAGGAGAGCCGCTCGTAGAACGCCTCGCCGACGAGGGTCACGGTGGGGACGCCCATCCACAGCGTCTCGCAGGTCGTCGTGCCCCCGGTCTGGGGGAACGTGTCGAGCGCGACGTCGATCTCGTTGTAGTGCGGCAGGTGCGTTCCACGGACGGGGACATAGGCGATGCGGTCGCGCGCCACGCCATGCTTCTCGAACCGTGCCTCGATGTTCGCCCGGAACGACGCCACGGCGCCCTCGGGCCGCACGAACAGGAACCGCGACCCGGGCACCGCGCGCAGCACGGCGGCCCAGGTTTCCAGCACGGCGGTGTTGTACTTGTAGGGGTTGTTCATCGTGCCGAAGGTGACGCGGCCGGTGCGCTCCTGCGGCGTCAGCGGATCGATGTCGGGCAGCTTGACGAAGGTCGGCTGGTCGAGCGCCACCCAGGTGCGCGGCATCAGGAAAGGCTTCTCCACCAGCAGCACCGGATCGTCCGGCTTGATGAAGGGATCGACGAGGATCCGGTCGATCGCCTCCAGCCCGGCCGAGTGCGGATAGCCGAGCCAGCTCGCCTGCCGCGGCGCGGGCTTCCACGCCATCACGTCGAGCTTGTTCATGTCGGTGGAGCCGCCGAGCTCGAACAGGATGTCGAGGTCGTCGTCGGCGATGATCTGCGCCGCCGCGCGGTCGGAGATCAGGGGCTTCAGCCGCCAGCCGTCGACGCCGGCAGCGATCCGGTCCTGGATCGGGTCCGCCGGCTTCGTCGACCACGAATAGGCGAAGAACTCGAAGCGCGATTTGTCGTAGCGGGTGAGCAGGTCGATCGCAAAATACGCGACGGGATGGTCGCGCAGATCCGATGACATGAACCCGACGCGCACCTTCGCCTTGCGGGTCCGCATGGCGGGGCGGTTGATCGGCGTGCTCGCGGCCATGGCCTCGATGCGGCGGCCCCAGAGGCGGTGATGCTCGACCAGCGCGCGCCGCTGGGCGGGGGTCTTCACCTGGCCCATCTGGTGGTGCAGGCCGGCGATCTCGCCGGTCGAGGCCCAATAGGCGCCCAGCTCGTCGAAGTCGCCGATCGCCTCGGCCCGCTCGAAATCGCCCGAGCGGATCAGGATGCCGCGCAGCGACTTGGCGTCCGGCTTCAGGTTGCCGCCGAGCGGCAGGCGGCGCAGCACGAGCTGGTAGGCGGCGGCGATGTTCTGCCCCTCGCGGGGGCCGCGCGTGCGGTCCAGGCTCTCGGCGAACTCGGTGAGGATGCGGGCATTGCCCGGCTCCAGCGACAGCGCGGCGGCGAAGCTCTCGTTGGCCTTGTCGCGGTTCACGGGGGCGAGCGTGCGCGCCATCTGCAGGTGCAGCCAGCTTTCCCGGGGGGAGATGGCGATCAGCGAGGCCAGCATCCGCGCCGCATCCTCGCGCCGGCCCATGCGCCGCAGGAGGATAACCTGCGTCTCCATGATCTCGCGGACGGGGCCGACGACGGCGACGGCCTTCTGCAGGCTCGCCAGCGCCTCCTCGCTGCGCCCGCACTCGTCGAGCGCTGCGGCGAGCTCGCGCCACACCACGGGCTGGCGCGGATCGAGCTTGAGGGCCGCCTCGAGGCGGGAGATCGCCTTGTCGAACTCGCCCAGCAGCCGGTGGGACGTGCCGAGCAGGCGCTGGTATTCAGGGTTGCGGGGCTCCTGCCGCGCCACGCGGGAGAAGCAGTCGAGAGCCTTCTGCCCCTCGCGCAGGGTGATGTGGACGTTACCCTTGTTGATGAGCGGCGACAGGCTCCTGGGGTCCAACCGCGCGGCCTCGTCGAAGCTTTCGAGCGCCTCGCCGTAGCGCCCGAGGCCCTTGAGGACGACGCCCAGCAAGTTGACCAGCGGGAAGTCCTTGGACCGCCGCGCGAGCCCCGAGCGCACCACCGTCTCCGCCGCTTCGAGCCGCCCGATCTGCAGAAGCAGGGCGCCGAGATCGAAATGCAGTCCCCGCGGGATCGCGGCCCCCGTCCGCTGGTGGATGTCGAGGGCCTCGGTCAGCCACTTGGCCGCATCGGTGGCGCGGCCGGCCTTGCGCGCCTCGGCGGCGGCCGAGACCAGTGACTGGATGGACTCGGCCGCGGAGGGTGCGGGGTTCATGGGCTGAGTCGAAACCGGGGAGGT
>JAIYAB010000077.1 GCA_027489275.1 Hyphomicrobiales bacterium | reverse complement strand
CGGCGCGGCCATAGTGTCGCAGGCGGGCCGGCACGCGGTCCGGCGCACCGGGGAGGGACCTGTCATGATCGTCGAGAAGCGCACCTATACCTTGTATCCCGGCAAGACCGCCGAGTTCCTCGCCCTGTACGAGGCGGAGGGGCTGGCGCTGCACACGAAGTACCTGCGGATGCTGGGCTACTTCACCTCGGACATCGGACCGCTGAACCAGATCGTGACGATGTGGGCCTATGAGAGCATGGCCGAGCGCGAGGAGCTGCGCGCCAGGCTCTATGCGGATCCGGAGTGGATCGCCTTCGGCCCGAAGACGATCCACCTCATCCAGACGATGGAAAACGTCATCCTGAAGCCGACGCGGTTCTCGCCGATCCGCTGAAGGCCCCACCCGCGCGGCACGCCGTCACGACACGATTCCGCGCGCCCGCAGGTCGGCGATCGTCTCCGGCGCGAGGCCGAGGCCGGCCAGCACGGCGTCCGTGTCCTCGCCCCGCAAGGGCGCGCGACGGTGGACGCCGCCCGGCGTCGCCGTCATGCGGATCGGCGTCGAGGCGATGGTGACCGGCGCGGCCGAGCCCGGGTGCTCGACCTCCACCAGCATGCCGCGCGCGGCCATGTGCGGATCGGCGAAGATGTCGGCGGCGGTGTTGACGGGGCCGAAGGGCACGCGGCCATCGAGCGCGGCGGCGATCTGCGCCTTGGTGCGCGGGCGGGTCCAGGCCTCGACGATGGCGACCGTCTCTGCCGCGTGGGCGAGCCGGTCGTTGTTGGTCGTGAAGCGCGGGTCGTCGCGCAGCTCCGGCCGGCCCATCGCGTCGATCAGCTCCAGCCAGAACGGATCGCGCGGGCAGCCGATCGTCACCGCGCCGTCGCTGGCCGGAAAGGTGCCGAAGGGGCACAGGATGGGATGCTGGTTGCCTTCCGGCGCCGGCGCGCGGCCGGTGTAAGAGTACTGGTAGACGATGCGCTCGCACATCGCGACGATGCCGTCATACATCGCGACATCGACGAACTGGCCCTGCCCGGTGGCCCGCGCATGGTGCAGGGCCGCGAGGATTCCGAAGGCCGCCAGCGCGGCGGGGAAGATGTCGCCGACGCCGGGGCCGATCTTCAAAGGCGAGCGCGCATCGACGCCGGTGATGCTCATCGCCCCACCCATGGCCTGCGCCACGACGTCGAAGGCCGGCCGGTCGACATAGGGGCTCGCGCCTGTGCGCGGGTCGCCGAAGCCGCGGATGGCGGCGTAGACGAGGCGCGGATTGTCCGCCGCCAGCGTCTCGTAGCCGAGCCCCAGCCGGTCCATCACGCCGGCGCGGAAGTTCTCGACCACGATGTCGGCCTCGCGGGCGAGACCGAGGAACAGGCTGCGCCCCTCCGGGGCCTTCAGGTCGATCGACAGGCTCTTCTTGTTGCGGTTGGTGCTCTGGAAATAGCCGCCGAAATCCTTGCGCGCGTCATCGGCGCGGAACGGCCCGAAATGGCGGGTCGGATCGCCGTCGACCGGCTCGACCTTCGTCACCTCCGCGCCCTGGTCGGCGAGCATCATCGTGCAGTAGGGGCCTGCGAGCATCTGCGTGAGGTCGAGGACCTTCACGCCGGCCAGCGCCCCACCCCTGTCCTGCGTCATCGCGCGTGCCTCCGCTCCGGTCCGCCGCGTGGCCGGCCCATCCGCGGCTCATCTTTCGAACGCCCGTTCAAAAAATTCAAGCGCCGCCCGCGCGGCCGTCCGGCTACCGCGCCGTGTAGCCGCCGTCGACCAGCATGTCGGCGCCCGTCATGAAGGATGCCTTCGACGACGCGAGGAAGCCGATGGCGTCGGCAATGTTCTCCGGCAGTCCCAGGTGCCCCATGGGATGCAGGTGGGCCAGATGCGCGGAGGCGGCTTCCGTGGTGCCGAACTGCAGGATCATCCGCTCGGTCGCGATCGCGCCGGGCGAGACCGAGTTCACGCGGATGCCGTCCGGCGCGAGATCGAGCGCGAGGCTGCGGGTGAAGGCGAGGATCGCGCCTTTCGTGGTCGAATAGGCGACGCGCGTCGGCGAGCCGACATGGGCGAAGGTGGAGGCGAGGTTCACGATGCACCCGCCGCGGCCCATCAGCGGCAGGGCGGCGCGGGTGACGTTGAAGACGCCCGTCACGTTGACGGCGATGCAATCGTCCCACTCGCGCGGGTCGAGATCGGTGATCAGCGTGGCGCGGGTGACGGCGGCGGCGTTGTTGACGAGGATGTCGACACGCCCGCTCTCCGCCCGCACGGCCTCCATGAGGGCCGCCACGGCGGCGCGGTCGGTGACGTCGCAGGCATGGGCGCGGCACCCCTCAGGCGTTTCGCCGGGCGGCGGGGCCGAGAGATCGACCAGATGCACCCGCGCGCCCTGCGCGGCAAATAGGGCGCACACGGCCTTGCCGATCCCGCGCGCGCCTCCCGTCACGAGGCACACCTTGCCGTCGAACTCGCCCATGCCGTCCGCCTCCCTTGCCGCTTTCTGCCTGTCCGCCGCCGAAGCACCCGCGGCGCGCGAGCATACACCGGCGCGGGCGTGGGCAACCGCGTCCTGCCGGGCCTGCGGGGCGGGAAGGCCATGCGCCTTGCGCAATGCGCGCCTGCGTCGCCGCCCCGTCCCGTCCCTGCCCCGTCCGTGCGAGGAACGTCCCGTGTCGCGCCTCGCACTCCGGGCGTCCATGCGAGGGCCGAGCCATGACCAGCGCCGATCCGCTATCCCCCGGCGACCCGGCTTCGGGAGCCCCGGTTCCGGTGCATCCGGCGGCGGCGGCGCTGGAGGCGCGCGCCCGGCGCGTCGAGACGCCGTGCGGGGAGGGCCGCATGGTCTGGCGGCTGTGGGGGCAGGGGCCGCCGCTGGTGCTGCTGCACGGAGGCTATGGCTCCTGGCTGCACTGGATCCGGACGATCCCCGCCTTCGCCGACCGCCGCACGCTCTGCGTGCCCGATCTTCCGGGCCTCGGCGACTCCGACGAGGCCGCCGCCCCCGCCGGGCCGCCGGAGATCGCCCGGGCGGTGGCGGACGGGCTGGACGCGCTGGGGCTGCCGCCCGCGGCGCTGGACCTCGTGGGCTTCTCCTTCGGCGGGATGATCGCCGGCCATGTCGCCGCCATCCGGCCGGTGAGGATGCTGACGCTGGTGGGAGCCGGCGGCCTCGGCCTGCCGCGCATGCCCATCGTGCTGGCGCGCGAGGAGCCGGGCATGACGGAAGACCGGCGGCGCGAGGTGCACCGGGCCAACCTCGCCCTGCTGATGCTGCACGACCCCGCCGCGATCGACGACCTCGCCATCGCGATGCAGGCCGACAACGTCGCCCGCGCCCGCGTGAAAAGCCGCCGCTTCTCGGGCGGAAGCGCGCTGGCCGACGCGCTGGCGACGGCCCGTCCGCGCGTCCTCAACGCCGTCTGGGGCGCGCGCGACGCCACCGTCGGCCCCTACATGCCGGAACGTGAAGCCTTTTTCCGCGCCCTGCGCCCGGACGCGACGGTCACCGTCATCCCCGAAGCGGGCCACTGGGTGGCCTACGAGGCAGCGGAGGCGTTCAACGCGGTGTTGGGGGGAATGTTGGGGAAGGCGGAGTAGGGGGAGGGGGTGCAGCGGTCCCCGCCGCCGTCGGCAACGGGCCCTTTGTTCCGGCCCGTCGACCAGGATCAGTTCAGAAGCCACCGGCATGTTCGTTTGGCGTCTGTCGGCCGGGCGCCAATGCATTCGAGATGTCGACCGCAGGGGTGCAGCCTCTGCCTGACGGTGCCGGCCGGCAGGGAGCCGGCAGGCCAGATGGAATAGCTCGCCTTCTCGGCGTCGACAGGACACGCCGCTCGCGCGACCTGGGCCTGTGCCGGTGGAAGGCCCGCGGCGAAGAGGGTGAAGATAGCGAACAGCAAGACGCGCATGACCAGACCTCGACCCGGCTTCAGCCACGAGCCGACAGCACCGTGTTCCCGGATTTCCAGGATGGCGTGGCTGCTTCCTGTCCAGCTATCCGCGGTGGAAAGGGGCAGGCAGAAGCCCATCATCTTACCAGGCCTTCCCCTCCCGGCAGGCGAGGACGAACTGTAGCCTCTGGTTGTTGCCGAGCGTTCCGGACGGGTATTTCTGGCGGACCTTCTTGTCGCACTCATCGTTGCCGAGGTTCTTGCCGGAGCCGCCGCTCTTGGCCGCCTTCGGCTGGCTCTGTCCGGTTGCGTTCGCGGGCGTGCCCTGCTGGGCTGCCGCAGGCAGCATGGTGCCCAGGACAAAGGCCAAGGCGATCGCGAGATGATTGCAGGAGGTTTTCATGATGCGTCCCGGCCAGCGCTTCGACGGACTTCGAGCCTGAGCCGAGAGTGCCGTCGGATCGGGGCAGATACAAGCAATGCTTGCAATGAGACGCCCGGATCGCGCGTTGCGAGCGACGCAAGAGGAAGCCAGAGGCAGGGCGGTTCTGATCGGGGGGATTAGTGGTAGCGGAGGAGGGACTCGAACCCCCGACACAAGGATTATGATTCCTCTGCTCTAACCAGCTGAGCTACTCCGCCCCGTGTCATCCTTCGCCGTGCGGCTGCCGGATGGAGCGGGGT
>JAIYAB010000408.1 GCA_027489275.1 Hyphomicrobiales bacterium | reverse complement strand
GCTCCGAGCTCGACCAGTTGCAGATGATCGCCCGAAACGAGAGCAGGTTGGGCATCCCCATCCTGACGTGCCTCGACGTACTGCATGGCTACCGCAACATATTCCCCGTTCCGCTGGCCGAGGTTTCGACGTTCGATCCCGAGCTGTGGGAGCGAACTGCGGCCGTCGCAGCGGCCGAAGCCAGGAGAGAGGGCATCGTCTTGACCTTCGCGCCGATGCTCGACGTATGCCGTGATCCACGGTGGGGACGCATGTCCGAGGGACCCGGCGAAGATCCCTGGCTCGCCAGTCGCTTCGCGACCGCCAAGGTGAATGGCTATCAGGGGGTTGGCGGTTCGCGTCTCGCCGGGCCGACAGGCCTGGCGGCGACTGCGAAGCATTTCGCCGCCTATGGCGCCGTCACGGCCGGACGGGAGTACGCGTCCGTCGACGTCTCCGCTCGCACTCTCGACGAGGTCTACCTCCCGCCCTTTCGGTCCGCCGTTGATGCTGGCGTCGCGGCGGTCATGCCGGCCTTCGTCGATCTCGCGGGGGAACCGATGACGTGCGGCCGTCTCCTGCGGGACGTCCTGCGCAACGAGTGGGGCTTCGACGGGGTCATCGTCAGCGACTATGGCGCCGTGGCCGAACTCGTGGGCCACGGCGTCGCTGGCGACCTCGCGAATGCCGCAGCCCTGGCTCTTCTGGCCGGCGTCGACATCGACATGATGAGCCCCGCCTACGAGGCGGGGCTGCCCGTTGCGCTCGCACGAGGGCTTGTCGCGTTGCCCGACATCGACGCGGCCGTCCTTCGCGTCCTGGAGCTGAAGGCACGGCTCGGCTTGTTCGCGCCCGCAACGGCTCCCCCTCTTGCGGTCATGGACGGAGTCTCCGCGCTTGATCTTGCCCGGGACGCCGCACGACGCAGCTTCGTCCTGCTGCAGGACGAAGGCGAGATCCTGCCTCTACGACAGGAGGGCGGTCCCTTGGCCCTCGTCGATCTCTGGTTGACGCCGCCCGACATGCTCGGTCCCTGGTCGGCCATCGGCGAGGCAGGTGACGCAGCCGATCTGGGGAGGGCGCTGGCGGACGCTTTCCCGCTGAGGCAAACGACGGTCGTGGGCCGGAACAGCGTCGCGACCGGCGAAACCCCGCTCGCCTCACTGGTGTCGAGCGACACCATCGTCCTGCGGCTCGGCGAGACGGCCGTGATGAGCGGCGAGGGGGCAAGCCGCGCCTTTCCGAACATACCCGACGAACAGATCAACCTTGCGAACCGCGTCCTGGAGCTGGGCCGCCCGACAGTCGTCCTGCTGAACTGCGGCCGGCCGCTTGTGGCGCCGACCCTGCTGAACACCAAGGCGGCGGTCCTCGTCTGCTGGTTTCCCGGATCAGCTGGAGCCGCCGCGGTCTCCGATGTGCTTTCCGGACGGGCAGAGCCTGAGGGGCGCCTGCCGGTCTCGTGGCCGGCCGCGATCGGCCAGATCCCTGTTCACTATGCCTCCCGTCCGGTCGGCAGACCGGAAAACCCGGGAGACCGCTTCACAAGCCGCTACATTGATGTTTCAGCCGCTCCCCGGTTCTGGTTCGGCCACGGGCTCGGCTTTTCCCGCTTCGCTCTCGAAAGCCTGCGCGTCGTGCCAGAACGCGTCGGGCCCGGCGACTGCTTCCGTGTCCTGGCCCGCGTCCGCAACGTGGGCACGCGCAGGGGCAGAACCGTGGTCTTCGTCTTCATCCGCGATCGCATCGCACGCGTCGCGCGGCCGCTTCGCGAACTGCGGGGCATGATCCCCGTCGCCTTGGAGCCCGGCGGTGTTGCCGACGTCGAGCTCAAGCTCACGTCCGCTGAGCTTGCTCCATTGGGTGGCCCGTCGGACAGGCTGCCCGAAGCGGGCGACTTCGATGTCCTGGCGGGCTTCAGCGCCGAGCCTTCCGGCCTTGCCGAGGTCAGGCTCTCGGTGAGGGAACAACCGTCTGGCGACAGCCTTGGGCCCGGAGAACAAGACGATCATGCCTGACCTGGCATTCCCCGTGCTGATCGGCGATATCGGCGGCACATACTCCCGCTTCTCGATCCTCAGCCATCCCGATGCCCGCGTACAGGCGATCTGCCGGGTCGAAACCTGCGCATTCCCGGGTCCGGAATCGGCTATCGCGCATGCTCTGCGATCGTTGACCGGAGGGCCTGCCCGCAGCGCCTTGCTAGGGATCGCCGGGCGCGTCGGTAGCGGGTCGTTGAGGCTCACCAACGCATCGTGGTTGCTTGATCCCGAGGCGATCGGTCGATCTGCCGGCTTTCGTGGCGTGTCCATCCTGAACGACTATCTCCCCGTGGCGGCCGCCCTTGACGGGCTGGGCGCGGGGGGGCGGGTCCAGATCGGGAAAGGACCGGCAGCCAACGACGGTCTTGCTCTTGCGTGCGGACCCGGCACCGGGTTTGGCGCGGCGGTCGCACGGCCTGTCGGCGACGTCGTCGTCCTTGAGCCGACGGAGGCCGGCCATATCGAGTTTGGGCCATGCGAGTTCGACGAGTTTGCACTTTGGCCGCGGCTTGAGCGCGCTATGGGACGGATAACGGCCGAGTCCGTGCTTTCGGGGCCTGGATTGGTGCGGCTTTACGATGCGATTTCACGCGAAAGCAGAAGCGGCGCCGCCGCCGCGACCGCGGCGGACGTGACCCGGGCAGCGGCGGCAGGCGAGCCGATTGCCATTCTTGCCGTCGACCGGTGGGCGCGCCTTCTGGGCCGCTTCGTCGGCGACCTCGCATTGCTGTTCGGGGCGACGGGCGGCGTTTTCCTGTCGGGAGGCATCGCGCCCCGGCTCATCGACGTGCTGGAGAGGGCCGGGTTCCGCGACGCTTTCGAACGAAAGGCTCCGTTCGGGGACCTCATGGCAAGCATTCCGACGTTCGTGATCGTCGAGCCGGAACCCGCTCTCCTCGGGCTCGGGCTGATGGCCTCGTCACCGCAGCGCTTCGCGTTTGATGGGCGTCATTGGCGAATGTAACGCACGGCGCCCGCGCCGATGATCCAGGTTATTGCGCTGGTACCTCTCGTCGCCGACATTGATTTCAGGTGGCGTCAGTCCCCCGCCGCGCCGACAGGAAGGCCGGGCGAGACGATGTGTTTCAATGCCTCGACTTCAACCTTCATGGTCGTTGCAGGCTGCATTGCGGGGGCCGTCTCGAGCCGGCGCCGTCAGCCCACCGCCATCATCTCGGCGCTCGGTTTATTTACGGTGATGGAGGGCCTTTAGACGGAAGGCTGCACAGTCGTCGGTGAGTGCCGCTCTGCATTGAACCAATCGACTAAATCACAGTCCTATCTTCACATCGGTCCCTGTCACGGACGCGCTGACGGCTGCTAGTAGCGACGAAGGGTTGGGAATGACGCCCATCGCCTATGCCCGCCACCGGTTCCCGCCTGACGTCATCCGCCACGCCGTCGGGCTCTATCTGCGCTTCACGCTCAGCTACCGCGACGTCGAGGAGCTGCTGGCCGAACGTGGCCTGGATGTTTCGTACGAGACGATCCGGCGATGGGTCCTGAAGTTCGGGTTGCAGTTCGCTCGCAACCTGCGCGCCCAGCGACGGGGGCCGAGCGGCCAATGGCATACGCGCAAGGTCGAAAATGATAATTCAGATCAGCATGTTGTGAGATTTTCACAGACGACCGGCCACTTCCCGCCGTCGACGCGCAGGCGCATCAGCGCACAGAAAAGACATCGAGGGGCTCAGAGAACCCCTTGAAGGCGACCGCGCCGACCAAGGCGGGCGCGACGGTACTGGTCAGCCCGGCGCACGTCTCGGCATCGATGAGGATCTCGCGGTCGACTGCCTTTGTGTGGCTCTCCAGGCGGGCGGCGCGGTTCACGGTCATGCCGATGCAGGTGTAGCAGGCCCGGTTCTGCGTGCCGGCATATCCTGCGACGACCTCGCCCGTGGCGATGCCGATGCCGATGCGCAAATCGGGCTCGGCGGCGGCGCGCCGTTCGACGTTGAAACCGTCGATCATCGCGAGCATTTCACGCGCCGCATCGACCGCCTGTTGCGCCGGGGTGTCGAGGGGGTGGGGCGCGCCGAACAGCGCCATCAGCCAGTCCCCGATCATCAGGCTGACCATGCCGCCATGGCTCGCGATCGCGTCGAACATCAGCGCGTACCAGGCATTGAGCAGCTCGATGGTCGCCTCCGGCGCCTGAGCCTCCGACAACTTCGTGAAGCCCCGGATGTCGCAGAACAGCACCGACGCGCGCAGCCGCCGCCCGCCGATCGCGAAGCCCTGGTCGCGCAGGTCGCGGGCGACCTCGCTCGTGGCGAAGCGGCTCAGCAACGCTCTCTGCTCGTCGCGCAGGCGCTTCTTCTCCAGGCACGAGGTCAGCCGCGCCTGCAGAAGCACCCTGTTCACAGGCTTGGGCAGATAGTCCTCGGCGCCCAGTTCGATGCAGCGCACTATGTTGTCGAGCCCCTCGACCGACGAGGTCACGATCACCGGCAGCCCGCGCAACTCGGGGTCGGCCTCGATCGCGGCCAGCACCTCGAAGCCGTCCATCTCCGGCATCTCGATGTCGAGCAGCAGCAGGTCGAAGCCGCCATCCGCCAGCCGCTGCATCGCGATCCTGCCGTTTTCCGCCAGCACGACGGAATGACCCAGCATCTCGACACTGCGCGACAGGAGCAGGCGGTTCACCTTGTTATCGTCGACGATCAGGATCCGCCCGCCCGCGCTAGCCATCGAGCAGGGCCCGCAAGGCTGCTCCCGCGCGCCCGTATTCGGCCTCGATGGCGTCGGGCGCGGCGGTCGGCAGGCCGCCAAGTTCCATGCCCCGCGCCATGTCCGCAAGCGCCGTTGCGCCGAACAGGCCTGCATTGGACTTGATCGAATGGGCCGCCCGCCGGAAGCCCTCGGCATCGCTTGCCGCCGCGGCTTTCCTCAGCGCGTCCAGCATGACGGGGGCCTCCGCAAGGAAGGTCTCCAGCAGCTCGGCGGCGAAGTCAGCACCCATCGTGTCCTGCAGCTCGGCATAGGCCGCCGAGTCGAGCACCGCGTCGGTCATGGCGCGCGCCTGCCGCGCGCGGGCACCGCCAGCAGCGCCGCGATCAGCGCGTCGACTCGTATGGGCTTGGCGATGTAGTCGTCCATACCGGCCTCCAGGCACATGTCGCGATCGCCCTGCATCGCGTTTGCGGTCATCGCGACGATGCGCGGGCGGTGGTCGCTCGGGTATCGCGCGGTGATCCGGCGCGCGGCCTCCAGCCCGTCCATCTCAGGCATCTGCACGTCCATCAGCACGACGTCGTAGGTCTGCCGCGCCACGCTCTCCAGCGCTTCGACGCCGTTGCTGGCGAGATCGGCCCGATAGCCCATCTGCGCCAACAGCCGCAGTGCCAGCTTCTGGTTCACGAGGTTGTCCTCAGCCAGGAGAATCCGCAGCGGATGGTGGGCGGCCATGTCCGGGTCGGTTCGGGGCCGGTCGAGGGGCCTGGCCGGCGCCTGCGCGACGCGGTCGGCGGCGAACTGGGTGACCAGCGTGTCGAACAGCTGCGACTGGCGCAGCGGCTTGGCGAGAAAGGCCGCGAACAGCCCCGCCTCAGCCTCGACATCGCGCTGGCCGAGCGAGCTGAACAGGATCATCGGCAGACCGGGCCGCACCGCGCGGATGCGCCGCGCGAGCGCCATGCCGTCCATGCCGGGCATGTGCATGTCTAGGATGGCGAGGTCGAAGGGCGCGCCCTGCGACAGGACCGCCAGCGCCGCCTCAGGCGTTTCGAAGGCCGTGGTCTCGGCTCCCCACTTGCCAGTCTGGAGCGACAGGATCTTGCGGTTGGTCGCGTTGTCGTCCACGACCAGCAGGCGCTTGCCCTCGATCTCGTCCTGCCGCCCCGCGAGCCTGCGTGGCTGCGGGCTGGGCAGGCTCGCCGGCTCGGCACGGATCGAGAAACGGAAGGTCGAGCCCCGATCGGCTCCCGCGCTTTCGGCTTCCATCGTGCCACCCATCAGCTCGGCCAGTCGTTTCGAGATGGCCAGCCCGAGCCCGGTTCCGCCGTATTTTCGGGTGGTGGAGCTGTCGGCTTGGCTGAAAGACTGGAACAGCCGCCCCATTCCCTCCTCGGTCAGCCCGATACCGGTGTCGCGCACGGCAAAGTGCAGGTCGACGGCGTCGTCGTCGCGCGGGCGCTGCGACACGCTCAGCACCACCTCGCCGGCGGGCGTAAACTTGGTGGCGTTCGACAGGAGGTTGAGCAGGATCTGGCGCAGCCGGGTCACATCGGCGCTGACGGCCTGGGGCACGTCGTCGGCCAGCAGATAGGCCATGTCGAGCCGCTTCTCCGCCGCCCGCCCGCTGACGAGGTCGAGCGCGCTCTCGATGCAGTCGCGCAGGTCAAAGGGATGGTTGTCGATGCCCATCTGACCGGCCTCGATCTTCGAGAAGTCGAGGATCTCGTTGATGATGCCCAGCAGCGCATCGCCGCTGTCGCGGATGGTGCGGGCATAGTCGGCCTGCTCGGCGTCGAGCTTCGTGTCCATGAGAAGCCCGCTCATGCCGATCACGGCGTTCATCGGCGTGCGGATCTCGTGACTCATGGTGGCGAGGAAAGCGCTTTTCGCCGCGTTGGCCTTCTCGGCAGCGGCACGGGCGTCCTGTGCCTCGCGGAACAGGCGCACGTTCTCGATGGCGATCATCGCCTGATCGGCGAATGACTGCGCAAGGTCGATTTCCTCGCGAGTGAAGGGCCGCCGGTCGAGCCGGATGAAGTTCAGGATGCCGGCCTGTTCCTCACCCCGCACCAGCGGCAGCGTCAGGCTCGTGCGGAGGCCAAGAGCTCGCTGGGCATCGGCGTCGAACGCCGGCAGATCGATCTCCAGCCAGTCCTCGACATGCATCATCCGATTGTCCAGCAGAGCCCGCGACAGGAGATTGTGGTCCGCGTCGATCGGCACGCTGATGGCGACGTTGTCCGCCTGCAAGCCATCCGGCGTCGCCACCGCCACCCGACAGAGCATCTCGCCGTCCCGCATCAGCGCGTTGGCAAGGTCGCATTTCACGAGCTTCACGGCGACCTGGACGATTTCCTCGAACACCGGTCGTACGTCGTTGGGCGAGGAACTGATTACCCGTAGGATGTTCGCGCTGGCGGTCTGGCGGGCGAGCGCCGCCTCGGTCTCGCGGAACAGGCGCACATTCTCGATGGCGATCACCGCCTGGTCGCGGAAGGAATGCGCCAGTGCGATTTCATCGGTGGAGAAGGCACGCCGCTCCTTCCGGCCGAAGACCAGCAGCCCGAAGATCTCCTGTCCGCGCAGCATCGGCACGTAGAGCGCAGCATTCACGCCGAAGGTCTCGTGGATTCGTCTTTCGTGATCGGGAAGGTCGATCGCCGTCCAGTCCGGCAGGTGCAGGTGCGAACGCGCGATGAGGGCGCGTGACGGGAAGTTCCTGTCCGGGTCGATCGGAAGAACCTGCGGGCCGAGAGCGCCGATCAGGCCGTCGGGAGTCGCGCCGGCGACCGGGGCGTAAGTGTCGGCGTCGCTAATCATCACGAAGGCCATGTCGCTCGCCAACAGTCTGATCGCCGTCGTCACGATCGCGTCGAAGACTGGCTTCGTCTCGGCCGGCGACTCGCTGATCACGCGCAGGATGTCGGCGCTGGCGGTTTGGCGCACCAGCGCGGTCTGGGTATCCCGGAACAGCCGAGCGTTCTGGATAGCGATCACAGCCTGATCGGCGAAGCCCTGCATGATCTGCAGTTCGCGATCGGTGAACGGCCGGGCCCGCCGCGCCACGCCGATCACGCCGATGCCCTTGCCCTCCCACATCATCGGGGCGAAGGCCACCGAGTGGTAGCCGGCGACCCGCGCCATCTTCCGCAGCACGCGGGGCGTGTCGGGGTTGTTGGCGCAGTCGGCGTAGTTGACGACACCCCCGGTGCGAATCGCCTCGCCCGCGGGCGTGATCTCCCACGGTGCGGGGAACGTCTCTAGCACTTCCTTCTCGTGCTTGCCCAAGTAGGCCTCGACCTGCAGCAGGCCGTTCTCGTCGATCAGCAGTACGTCGAGTTCGTCGGCGCCGAACAGGTGGCGGCAACTGTCGAGGATCTTGTCGAACACGGGCTGCGTGTCCTCGACCGATCGGCTGATGACGCCGAGGATCTCGGCGCTGGCCTTCTGCTGCTCCAGCGTCTCCTCCACCTCGACGGTGCGCGCCTGCACCTCGCTGAAGAGGCTCGCGTTGTTGATCGCAATCACCGCCTGTGCGGCAAAGCTTTCGACCATTTCGATCTGGCGGGCGGTGAAAGGCCCGGTTTCTGGCCGGGCCAGGTCCAGAACCCCGATCACCTCGCCATCGCGAAATAGCGGGACCGCGATGATCGACCGCCAGCCGCCGAGCTTCGACGACTGCGTCATGCGAAATTCCGGATCCTGCGTGATGTCCGGCACGTGAATGGTCGCACGTTCGAACGCCGCACGGCCCGCGATGTTCGAGCGGTCGATCGGGAGGGTGTTGGCGCGGAACAGGGCGACCATCTCCGGCGAGCAGCCGAACTGCGCGCCCATGTGCATCTCGTCGCCGATGCGGTTGAACAGGATGCAGATCGTGGCGTCGCACAGCCGCGCGGCCGTCTCGAGTACGGCCTGCAGCACGGTCGGCAGGTCGAACACCGAACGGCTGATGACCTTGAGCAATTCCGCCGTCGCGGTCTGCTGCTCCAGCGCTTCCGTCAGCTCCGCGGTCCGGGCCGTGACTTCAGCGAAGAGCCGCGCGTTCTCGATGGCGATGCTGGCCTGATCCGCGAAGGTCTGGACCAGCTCGACATCCGCCGGCGTTGGCGTCCTGCCGGCTGGCCAGGCGAGGTCGATCACCCCCCAGATCCTGCCCCCGCTCCTGATCGGCACGCCCATCAGGTGGTGAAAGCCCACGTTCGAAGCGAGAGACGCGTCGAAATAACCATCGCGCTGGGCATCCTCGACATGCACCACCGTGCCGGCGTCGATGGCCTTGAACGAGAGCGAACCCTCCCTCCGATCCATCGGGTAGGTCGCCATGAGCGCGGCGAGGCCCTCTGCCGGAAAGCCGTGCTGGGCGCAGAAGTGAAGCTTCTCGCCGTCGAAGCGGTCCAGTGCGCAGAAGCTAGCGCCGCAAAGCTCGGCCGCCTTCTTGGCGATCAGGTCGAAGACCGGCTGGATGTCGGCGGTCGAACGGCTGATGACCCGGAGGATGTCGGCGCTCGCCGTCTCGCGTACCAGCGCCTGCTGCGTCTGCGCGAACTGGCGCGCGTTCTCGATGGCGATAACGGCCTGCGCGGCGAAGGATTGGATCAGGTCGATCTCGTCGTCTGTGTATCGCCGCACCTCCCGCCGGTGCACGCTGATCGCACCGATGGCGCGGCCGGCATGGACCAACGGCACGCTGAGCGTGGTGCGCACGCCTTGATCCTCGACCATAAAACGGAAGGATGGCTCGCCCGAACTGTAGCCGTCAGTGTCGGCGAGGTCAGTGATGTGCACCGCCGCGCCGTCGCAGATCGCCCGCGCCGAGACATGCAGCGTGGGGTCCATCTTCATCGGCACATGGTTGATCGCGGTGATGAACTCATCCAGTTCTGCGCTCGTCAGCCCGTTCGACTCTTTCAGAGCGGCCAGCGTCAGATGCGGGCCGTCCGGGGCGCCGAGCAGCAGCGCCGCGGAATCGGCTCCGCAGAGCCCTGTCGCATGGTGTAGGATGGCGTCGAACACCGGACGGTCGTCGTCGCGGCTCTGGCTGATGACCTCCAATATCTCGCGCGTCGCCGCCTCTCGCGACAGCCGCGACTGCAGATCGCGGAAGTGCCGCACGTTCTCGATGGCGATGACGGCCTGGGCCGCGAATGACCGGATCAGGTTGACCGTCCGCTCATCGAAAGGACGCACTTCGTAGCGAAAGACTGTGATGACCCCGATGGCTCCGTACCGCGACATCAGCGGCACGAAGATCACGCTGCGGATGCCCACCTGATTGACCATGGCCCGCACCACCGGACTGCCCGCGACGTAGAGGTCGCTCTGCCCCATGTCGTCGAACTGGACCACGCGGCCCTCGATGATGGCCCGCGCGGCGTAGGAGGTGTGGCCTTCGACCGGCATCTGGCCGGAGTGGAACATCTCGACCGTCTCATCCGAGATGCCGCGATACGCGACCAGCCGTTGCAACGCATCGTCTGGGGTCGCGAGGATCAGGGCCGTCATCCGCGCCTCGCACAGCCGCAGGGCGTTCTCGACGATGGTCTCGAAAACCGGCTGGTCGTCGTCAGGCGAGCGGCTGATGACGCCGAGGATCTCGCTCGTGGCAGTTTCGTGTGACAGCCGCGACTGCAGTTCGCGGAACTGGCGCGTGTTGTCGATGGCGATCCCCGCCAGATCGGCAAAACTCCGGACCAGATCGACATGCTCGGGCGGAAGCGGCGTGGTGTCCGGCCAAGCCAGAACGATCACGCCCCAGAGCGCGGTGCCGCAGCGGATCGGCACGCCGAGCATTCGGCGCCATCCGACGGCCCGGGCCGTCGCCGCTGCGAAGTACTCGGCGGTCTGGGCATCAGCGAGGTGCGCGACCTCGCCCGTCTCCACTGCGGCGGCCGACACGGAGCCTGGAACAGGGCGCATGGGGTACTGCAGGACAAACTCGGCGAGAAGCGCCGGGGGAAAGCCATGATTGGCGCAGAAGTGCAATCGCTCGCTGTCGTAGCGCAGCAGGTTGCAAAAACCCGCCGAACAGAGTTCCGCAGCCTTGCGGGCAATCAGGTCAAAGACGGCCTGGGGGTCGCCCGGCGAGCCGTTGATGGCCTGCAGGATCTCGGATGTCGCCGCGCTGCGCGCCTTCTCGTCGGCGAGCGCCTGGCGAAGCGACTGAGTGTCTGCAGGGAGCATCGACCCCGATCCTGATGGCGCTGTCGCCGATCCTGCCAAGAGCCCGCTCCGATCTTGTCCCAAGGCCGATGAAGCCCGCGCTTCGGATCAACTCCATCCAGCAACGATAGCGGCGGCGTGTCAGGCGGCACAAGGATTTCCACCGCGGCCGACGTGGGCCGCATGATCCGAGCGATGGCGCAGATCGGCGCGATCCGCGCGGATGGCATCGTCACGGAAACTCTTACGGCTCTGTTCACGGCTTGGGCGTTCAGGTCAGCTCAAGGTGCTTCCTTTCGTATTCCATCGGCGAGCGGTAGCCCAGCGCGGAGCGGCGGCTTGACGGGTTGCAATCGCCCGCCCACGGCTGCAAGCTCAGCCTAATTGGGCGGTCATCGGGTAGATGTCGATTTGATACTCACGCGGGCCGCAATAATGCGCTCGCTGTGGACGGCTAGGTGAAACCATGCGCGTCCTAATGACATCGACGAGCGGCACAGGTCACCTCAGCCCTCTCATGCCGTATGCAAGGGCGCTTCAGCGAAAGGGACACGAAGTGCGCGTTGCGGCGCCTGAAGGCGCGGCAGCATTCCTGCAGCAATCGGGGTTGAAGCATGCACCCTTCGATGCCCCGCTCGGTTCTGAAATTGATGCCGTGCGGGCACCCTGGAAGGGACTAGCGTCCGACGAAATAGCGATGAGATTTGCCCGTGAGGTCTTTGCAGGATTGAACCCGCGGGCCGCCCTCCCGAGACTGCAGGAGACGATCGCGTCGTGGAAGCCTGATGTTGTTGTCAGGGAGTCGGTTGAGTTTGCCGGGGCGGTCGCTGCAGAGGCCGCCGGTCTACCGCACGCTCGGGTGGCCGTTCATTGCGGTCTAGTGGAAGAAAGACTGATCGGTCGCGTAGCGGATATCATTGATCTCCATAGACAAGGAGTTGGACTAGAGCCGGACGCTGGAGAGGCGCTGCGAGCCGCGCCCACTTTCACGGCCTTTCCGGCGATCTTGGACGGGCTGACGCTCCTGCCGCCCAGAATTCCAGCATTCCGCGCGCGTGACACGCACAATCCAGCAGCCGACTGGTCAAGCCGTCCCACGTGGTTCCCGAAGGACTGGTCATTCAGTGACGACCAACCGCTGGTCTACATCACATTCGGAACAGAGGCTGGGACATCGGCCAGAACGCAAGCTGCATATCGTGCAGCTCTGGAGGCGGTTGCAGACATTCCGGTGAGAGGTTTGCTGACAACCGGTCCAAACATGGAGTTGGCCAATCTCGGCTCAATCCCGCCCAATGTGGCTGTACAAAAGTACGTTCCACAAGCTGAGGTCTTCGCTCACGCGCGCGCAGTGGTCTGCCACGGAGGTTCCGGCACCTTGCTTGGCGCAGCTGCCGTTGCTCTTCCAATGGTCATCATTCCGCTCTTCGCGGATCAACCCATGAACGCGCTGCACCTCGAAGCGGCAGGCGCAGGTATTGCGATATCAACGCCGGAGCCGGGCTTGATCAGGGATGCCATCAAGCGCGCTCTGTCCGACACGGCCCTTTTGGAAGGGGTTCATAGAGTCGCAGAAGAGATCGGAAAAATGGCCAGCGTGGACGACGCAACCGATGTTCTCTTGGGCAAAGCGGTCGGCCAGGCGGGGAGCCCCCCCGACCGACTCGCCAAGCTTCGCAATCAGGCGCGACTGGTGAAGTGACGCAGTCGTCGCGGTAGCCGATTGCTTGTCGCGGTGGACGGACGATGGCAAGCCGCCGCCGTCTCGTTGCTGATCAGCCTCCATCAGGTCGTCCATGGGCAAGATTGGTGCATGACCGATCGTAGGATCGGCGCGGTTGCATCAGCTGGTCAGGGGCACGAAGCCGGCCGCGTGGCTTGCCTCAACCGGGTGACGATGTCTTCCGGCTTGGGCGCTTTCTCGGCATGGTAGTCCTCCTTTTGTCCAAGGACCTGCGTCATGTTGAGCTGAGGTTCTCGGTGGCGGCGGGCAGCCTTCGCGTAAGCTCGGATGCTTCGATCCCTCAGACCCGAGAGCTGCATGTCTGCTCTTGTGGCCAGCGGCAGTTATCAGCGGTCGGTGATACGATCAAAGAATGGATTTTGCTCCCCCGTCGGCTTCTCCGCGTACTCTGTCACTGAGAGAACAGGGTGGAGGCGATGCAATGTGGTCAGATCGACGGTTGTGTGAGCTTTTCGGTATAGACCACCCGATAGTCCAAGCGCCGATGACGGGGACCTGCACACCCTCTCTGGCGAGCGCAGTTGCGAATGCCGGTGGCCTCGGATCGCTAGGCGCGGGCGAGAAGCCGATTGACCTCGTGAGGCGGGAGGTTGGAGAAATCAGGAAGCTCACGGACCGGTCATTCAACCTCAACTTCTTCGTGACGGACGCGGCCCGGACCGATCCGGCCGTGCTGGACGCGACGTTGAAGCGTTTGCGACCATGGTACGCGAAACTCGGGCTTGGCGATCCGCCTGCCGAGCTTCCGCCGTGCGGTCCGGGCTTCGATGACGCGCGTCTCGAGTTGCTTCTCGACCTCAAGCCGAAGGTTGCGAGCTTTCACTTCGGCTGCCCGGACCAGCGGAGCGTCGAGGCCTTGAAACGGGCAGGCATCGTGCTCGTCAGTACGGCAACCAACGTGGCCGAGGCCCGGTCCCTGGAAGCTGCCGGAATGGACGCGATCATCGCGCAGGGCTGGGAGGCGGGTGGACATCGCGGTTCGCACACACTGACGGAGCCATGGGAGGCTGTCGGAACCATGGCGCTTGTCCCGCAGGTCGTGGATGCAGTCTCAGTTCCAGTGATTGCCGCGGGTGGCATCAGCGACGGACGAGGGATTGCAGCGGCGCTTGCTCTGGGGGCGGCTGGGGTGCAGATGGGTACGGCGTTTCTGGGCTGTCCTGAGACGGCTACCGGGGCGGCGCGACGCGCGCGATTGCGTCGCGCCACGGATAGCGACACCATCGTCACCGACGCATTCTCCGGACGATGCGCCCGCGCGATGCGGTCTCACTTTGCAGAGGAAATGGAGCGTAGCCGCCAACAACTCCCAGCATTCATCCAAATGTACGCCTTGAGCGAACCGATTATAGCGGCCGCCGACGATGATGACGCGTCATTCCATCTCTACGGGCAAGCGGCCGGGCTTATGAAGGAGAACGGCGCTGGTGACATGGTGGAGCGGCTCGTGAGGGAAACCCGATCGGTTCTGAAAAGGTTGGTGATTGCTTGAATTCCCGACGGGACCAGTAGATCTGACGGCCCCTGTCACGGGAACGCTGACGGCTGCCGACCGGGCCGATAGAGTTTGGAATGACGCCCATAACTTACGCCCGACACCGGTTCCCGCCTGACGTCATCCGCCACGCGGTGTGGGTCTATCTGCGCTTGACGCTCAGCTACCGCGAAGTCGAGGAACTCCTTGCAGAACGCGGCCTTGATGTTTCGTCCGAGACGGCCCGGCGCTAGATCCTGAAGTTCGGGCTGCAGTTCGCTCGCAATCTGCGCGCCCGGCGACCGCGGCCAATCGGCCAATGACATCTCGACGAGATAGTCGTCTCAATCGACGGCAACCGGCAGTGGCTTTGGCGGGCCGTGGACAGCGAGGGCGAAGTCCTCGATCTGTTGGTGCAATCGAGGCGAGACAAGAAGGCTGCTCTGCGAAAGTTACTCAGGAAGCAGTGCTTTGTGCCCGCTCTACTGGTGACCGACAGGCTGCGGTCCGCCCAGCGCTTTCTCAGCATGCACGCCGCGGTCCACAATACATTCAACCTCGAACGTCACCTTCTCTCACGCCGCACACTTCGCCTGTTCAGGGCGGAGGCAGCGCAAGCATGGAAGAATTCGACCGTCGCGGCGTGACGCCGCGCATCGACAGCCCGAACCATGTGCCCGCGCCAATT
>JAIYAB010000479.1 GCA_027489275.1 Hyphomicrobiales bacterium | reverse complement strand
GTGAGCGTGCCGGCGGCGAGATTGATGTCGACGGTCGATCGGCTCGCGTCCTGGTAGCCATTGACCCAGTCGAGGCCATCCCCGCCCACCAGGGAATCCGAACCCGCTCCGCCGATGAACTCGTCGTGCCCGATGCCGCCCAGCAGCGTGTCAGCGCCACCGGCGCCCGCGAGCGTGTCGTTGCCGCTCAGCCCCTCGATCGTATCGGGGTCCGCCGTGCCGATGAGGGAGTCGTTCGGCTGTCCCGGGTTCAGGTCGCCGATGATCTGGGCCATTGCTTTTCCACCCCGGCCGCGCAAGCGACGGCCATCCGGCGAGCCGGATAGTTTTTCGAGCGGATCACGCTCTCATAACCATGTTTCAGCTACAACCCCCGCGTGCTGGAATCGCAGAGCTCGCGTGTGCGGTTTAGATCAATATTGAGCTCAACACTGCTCTGTCAGGCCAGCAACGCCGTTCCTTGCGGCCTTAAATCCCCCAGCCACTTTGAAACAATTTGCCAACTTCTCCATGTCATAGTGCAGCGTTCACGCTTCCGTGAGACGGACGTGACGCAGTCCCGGGCCGCCCGTGCCCGACCGGAACATGACCATGGCCAGATCTGCCGTCGCCGAAGCGCCCGCCACCCCAGTCCGAATTCTCGTCGTCGAGGATTCCGCCTCTCTGCGCCTGCTTGTGACGAATTTCCTCGGTTCCCAGGGCTTCGAGGTCGCGGAGGCCTCGAGCGTGAGCGCCGCGCAGACGCAGCTGCGCGGCTTCCGGCCCCACATCGCGCTGCTCGACCTCGTGCTCGACGACGGCGAGGGATACGACCTGATCGCCGCCATGACGAAGCAAGGCGTGCCGGTCATGGTCATCTCGTCGAAGGACACCCCGCTCGACCGCATCCTCTGCCTCGAGCTGGGCGCCGACGACTTCCTGATGAAGCCCTTCGAGCTGCGCGAGATGCTCTTGCGCATCCGCCGCCTCATCAAGCTCATCCCGCCCGATGACGGGGCGAAGGTGCCGAGCAGCGTCATGAGCTTCGGCTCGTTCAACCTCGACCTCGTGGAGCGTACCGTCACGAAGTCCAGCGGCGTCGCGTCCAAGCTCACGGATGCCGAGTTCCGGCTCCTGCGACTATTCGTCGAAAATCCCCAGATCGTGCTCGATCGCAAGCGCATCGGCCTTGAAATCTTCCAGCGCAGCTTCATGGACAACAGCCGCTCCATCGACGTGCTGGTCAGCAAGCTGCGCAAGAAGGTCGACAACCCCAATGGCGCGTCCACCATCACCAACGTCCGAAGCACCGGCTACGTGTTCAACGCCGAGCCCGAAGTGCAGCACGGGACGCGCTGACGCGTTCGACTGCTGTCAGGAGAGCGGCTTCAGCGCCTCGAGCGCGCCGCGCGCCGCCTGCGCCATGCGTCTCGCCTTGCGCTCGTAGCGCTCGAGCGACGCCATGCGGTGCGCCGTCGTCGCGATGGCGTCCGCCCGCTCCTCGGCGCTGGCCGTCCCGTTCTCGGCGATCGCAGCGGCCAGCGAGGCCCGCGCGTGGCGGCACTTCTCGATCATGGCCTCGGCCCGGGCCAGCCGAACGGCCGCGTCCCTGTCGGCATCGCCGGCGTCCGCAGGCGCGAGCAGCCGGGCGAGCAGTTCCGTCGCCTGCGTCTCCACAACCGCTGGCAGCGATGCGGACAGGCCGTGCTTCACGGCGTTGAGGCGGGACCGGGACTTGCCGTCCGGCGTGCGTGGACCCGTGCTGCGCAGGGCGTTGCGGCGGTTGGCGGCGATCCGCTTCTCTGAAGTCATGCGCCCCTTCCGTTCAGCCGAACAGGTCGGCCTGCGGGTCGGCCGCCGCCGCTTTTGTGTCCTCGGCCGGCCGGGGCCGCCCCTGGCGCGCCGGCCGCGCCGCCGGCTCCTCCACGACCGCGCGCGCCGATGCCGCACGCGCCGACACGCTCTTGCGTCGCGGGCGCGCCGGTACGGCCGCTGAAACGACTTCCGCCTCGATCACGATGTCCTCGTGCCGCTCCGGCAGGGGCCGCGCTCCGGCAAAGCCGGCCAGGGCCGCGTCGCGCGCCTCGTCCGCCCGTCGGCGCAGGCGTTCGAGGCGTTCGTGCGTCTCGAGTTGCGCCATGAAGGCGCCGGCCACCACCGTCTGTTCGTCGATCCCGGCCGCGGCCAGCGCCTGCGCCATTTCGCGCTTCTCGGCGGCGCGGCCGGCGAGCCAGCCGCGGGCGATCGAGCGGGCGGCGCGCTCGCGCGTGGCGGCGTCCCCGATGCGCTCGGCGAGCAGCGCCGACAGGAGATCGGCAGCCGCCCTGCCCCGCTCGAGGCGCAGCAACTCGTCGCGATAGCGTTCCAGCCGCAGGCTCTCCCACACGCCGCTGGCAACGTCGCGCAGGCGGAGCCAGTCGATCACGCTGCGCGGCTGCAGGGCATCCGCAAGGCCGTCGCACAGGGACGTCCAGTCGCCCTCGCTCTCGCCGGGCGCCAGCGGCGGATGGCTGAACAGAAAAGCGATGTCCTGCGGCCAGCGGCGGCCCTGTCGTGGCCGGCCGCCGTGGCGGCGCGCGACCGGCGCCGCCCCCGCGCGATCGCTTCGGGCTCGCCCTTCGTGGTCGGCCTGGTCCTGCATGGCCTTGCTGTCGCCCCCGGGATCCTCCACCGGCGATAGATCAGGCGAGGCCGGCTGATCAAGGCCGGGCGGCCGACATCCCGGATTTTGGACGGGATAACGAGGCCGCGCCGGTCAGCGCAAGCCGAAGAAGCTCAGGACCGCAATCACGACCACGATGAGACCGACCACATAGATGATGTTGTTCACGTTTCAGCTCCCGGGGATATGATGCCGCGCGGGGATGCGCCGGCTCTTCCCGGGGGACAACGCAGCGGTGGGCTTGACGGTTGCCAAGTCGTGACAGGCGGGGCGTTGCCGGGCGAAACATGTCGGCAAGGGGGATGCCCGATTCGGCGGAAGGCGCGACATCGATCAAGCTGAAGCGGAACAATAAGCATAACTCTTTGAATTTACTGTTCATTATCGCGCTGGGAATACGGTCCGCTCGATCGGAGCCCTCATGTATCCCATCCCACGCCGCGAGGCCGACAGACTGGATTGCCTGCACGAGCTCGGCATCCTGTTTTCCGACCCATCCGGGCCGTTTGACCAGGTGTGCGACATGGTCGCCGCGCAGTTCCGCGTGTCGGGCGCATACATCTCCTTTGTGGACAGTTCCATGCAGTGGCTCAAGGCCAGCGTCGGCGTCGACCTGACCTGCACGAAGCGCGACATCGCCTTCTGCGCGCACACGATTATGTCGGACGAGGTGCTGGTGATCGAGGACGCCCAGGCCGACGACCGCTTCGCCGCCAACCCGCTCGTCGTGGGGGAACCGCGCATCCGCTTTTATGCCGGTGCGCCGATCGTGTACGCGCCGGAGCTTCGCCTCGGAAGCGTCTGCGTGGTCGACCGGAACCCCCGCAGCTTCAGCGCCGCCGAGCGCCGAATGCTCGCCAGCTACGCCGCGATCGTCGTGTCGCAACTCCGGCTTCTCACCGCAGCGCGGCTCGTGCGGCGGGGCTTCGAGGACAGGGCGAGGCTGGAGAGCGAAATCGCCCTGCTCACCCGCGCGGTCGGCTAGCGCTGGCCCTTGAAGTAGGGCTGCATCAGCGCCCGCGGATAGTCGGCCCGCCGGGCGGCGACGAGCAGCGCGGCGATGGAGAACACATAAGGCAGCATCAGGAAGATCTGGCTCGGCACGACGCCGCCGGACACCGTCTGCAGCCGCAACTGATAGGCGTCGAACGCTCCGAAGAGCAGCGCGCCGACCAGCGCCTTGCCCGGCCGCCAGGAGGCAAAGACTGTCAGCGCGATGCACACCCAGCCGCGGCCGCTGATCATGCCGAAGAAGAAGGCGTTGAACGCCGACATGGTGAGGAACGCTCCGCCGACCGCCATCAGCGCCGATCCGGCGACGACCGCGCCCATGCGGATCGCCGTGACCGACAGCCCCTGCGACTCCACGGCGGCCGGGTTGTCGCCCACCGCCCGCACCGCGAGGCCGAGCTGCGTGCGCGCCAGGACGAGGCCGACGACGGCGACGCATGCGAAGGCCAGCCATGTCAGCGCCGTCTGCTGGGCGAGGATCGGGCCCACGAACGGGATCTCGCGCAGGGGGCCGAGATCCAGCGGCCGGAACGCCTCGATCCGGGGCGGCGAGGTGACGTTCGGAAACGCGACCCGGTATCCGAAATAGCTCATGCTGGTGGCGAGCAGCGTCACGCCGATACCGGTCACGTGCTGCGACAGGCCAAGCGGCACCGTGAGGACGGCATGGAGCAGGCCGAAGGCCGCGCCCGTCAGCGCCGCAACCGCCACGCCGCCCCAAAGCGGCAGGCCCAGATAGACCGACAGCCAGCCCGCCATGGCGCCGGCCACGAAGATCCCCTCGATCCCGAGGTTGAGAACACCGGCCCGCTCGCACAGCAGCGCCCCGAGGACGCCGAAGATCAGCGGCGTCGCGATGCGGATCGCAGCGGCCCAGAAGCTCGGCTGGAGGAGGATTTCGAGCGCTTCCATCAGGCCTGCGCCCCCCGTCGGACGAACCGCACCTCGTAGCGCGCGAATAGGCCGCCGACGATCACGCACAGCAGCGACATCGCCACGACGAGGTCGGCCAGGTAGTTCGACACGCCGATGCTGCGGCTCATCGTGTCGGCGCCGACGAAGACGCCGGCCACGAACAGGGCCGCCGGGATGACGCCGAGCGGCGACAGGCCCGCCAGCATGGCGACAACGATTCCGGCATATCCGTAGCCGGGCGACAGGTCGGCGGTGAGGTACCCCTTGAGACCCGCCACCTCGCAGGCGCCGGCCAGGCCGGCGAAGCCGCCCGACAGCAGTGCGACGCGCAGCAGCGTGCCGCCCATCGGTACGCCCGCATAGCGCGCGGCGGCCGCGCTCTCGCCGACGGCGCGGATCTGGAAGCCCCACAGCGTGCGCTCCAGCAGAACATGGCTGGCGATGGCGCAGGCGATGGCGACGAGGAGGCCGGCGTGGACGCGCATTCGGTCGACGAGCTTGGGCAGGACGGCCTCGTCCACCATGGGCTCGGACTGCGGCCAGCCGAGGCTGAGCGGATCCTTGAGCGGCCCCTCCAGCATCATCTGCACGAACAGGATGACGATGAAGTTCATCAGCAGCGTGGTCACGACTTCGTCCGCGCCGAAGCGGGACTTGAAGAACACAGGTCCCATCAGCAGCCCCGCGCCCGCCGCCGCGCCGGCGAGAAGAACGAGCGGGACGAGGACGAAGGGCGGGGCTGCGATGGCCCCCGTCCCGACGACGACGGCCGCCAGCGCGCCTGCATAGAGCTGCCCTTCCGCGCCGATGTTCCACAGCTTCGCCCGGAAGGCGACCGCGGCGGCGAGACCGGTGAAGATCAGCGGCGTGGCGCGCGCCATCGTCTCGGTGAGGGCGAAGACGGAGCCCACCGACCCCTCGAACAGAAGCGCGAAGCCGCGGCCGATGGGTGCGCCGCTGATGGCCAGCGGCACGGCGGTCAGAAGGAGGGCGGCGAGGCCGGCGCCCACCGGCGCGGCGAGGGACAACCAGAACGGCACGGCCTCGCGGCGGACGAAGCGGATCATGCGGCGATACCCGGGTCCTGCCCTGCCATCAGCAGGCCCACGCTGCGCTGGTCGAGGCTGCCGGCCGGAAAGGCGCGGCTCAGCTCGCCGTGGTGGATGCCGGCGATCCTGTCGGCGAGGGCGAAGATCTCGTCGAGGTCCTCGGAGATCAGCAGCACGCCCGCGCCGCGGTCGCGCGCGTCGAGCAGGCGGCGGTGGATGTCGGCGGTCGCGGCGACGTCGAGCCCGCGCGTCGGCTGGTGAGCGAGCACGAGGCGCGGCCGACCGTCCAGCGCGCGGGCGAGGATCACCTTCTGCATGTTCCCGCCCGAAAGCAGCCGGATCGGCGCGTCGGGACCGGAACAGCGCACGTCGAACGCCGCGATGACGCGCTCGGTCTCCGCCCTGATGCGGGACCGGGCCAGGAATCCCAGCCGCTGGAAGTCGCCGCCCTGCAAGCGCTCCAGCACGAAGTTCTCGGCGATCGACATCGCGCCGATGCTACCTTCCCGGTGCCTGTCTTCAGGGACGCGGCCGACGCCGCGCGCGACCATGGCGCGGGGATCCTCCCCCGTGATCACCTCGCCCAGCACCGACAGGCGGCCGCTGCGCGGGGCGGCCAGCCCGGCCAGCAAGGCCGCCAGCGTCCCCTGCCCGTTTCCGGACACGCCGGCGATGCCGACGATCTCGCCGGCGCGCAGGTCGAGAGAGGCATCGACGAGCCGGTCGCGGCGGCCCATCGCGGCGCTGACGCGGTCCAGCGTCAGGACCGGCTCGCCGACGCCGCGCGGCGCGGAATGACGCACCTCGATGCTGCGGCCGACCATGAGCTCGGCGAGCGTGGCCCTGTCCGCTCCCGCGGTGGCCCGGTCCGCCACCTTGGCGCCGCCGCGCAGGACGACGACGCGCTCGCACAGCGAGATCACCTCGTTGAGCTTGTGGCTGATGAAGATCACGGCAAGTCCGCGGCTGGCCAGGGAGCGGACGGTGTCAGCCAATCCTTCCGCCTCTTGCGGGGTCAAAACCGCCGTCGGCTCGTCGAGGATCAGGACCTTCACGTCGCGGTAGAGCGCCTTCAGGATCTCGACCCGCTGCTTCTCGCCGACTGAGAGGCGGGAGACGGAGACGTCGAGGTCGACGCCGAGGCCGGAATCGGCGGCGATCCGGGCGACCTTGGCGCGCGCCGCACGCCCGCCGATGCCCGGCGACCACAGCGGCCGCGTGCCGAGCACGATGTTTTCGAAGCCGGACAGGTTCTCGGCCAGCGTGAAGTGCTGGTGGACCATGCCGATGCCGGCCCCCAGCGCCGCGTCCGCCGAACCGGGCGGCAGCGGCGCGAGCGCCCCGTCCGGGCCGGCAACGCGCACCTCGCCCGCGTCGGCCACGTAATGGCCGAACAGGATGTTCATCAGCGTCGTCTTGCCGGCCCCGTTCTCGCCCAGCAGCGCGACGATCTCGCCGGCGCGCAGGTCGAGATCGATGGCGTCGTTGGCGAGAAGCGCGCCGAACCGCTTCGTGATCCCGCGCAGGGACAGCACCGTGCTCCGCGGCGCGGCGCCGGCGCTCGTCCCGTCGGTCTGGGTGGGGTACGTCATTGCAGAGATCGCGCGCCGATCACCGACCCGCCGCGGGCGGCGAGACCGGAGACAGCGCGCGCGCTCGCGTCAGAGCGTCGACTTCGGCTCGGCGTCGTTCACGTCGACGCGGAACAGGCCGTCCGCGATCTCCTTCTCCTTCGCCTTGACCAGTTCGATCACGTCGGCCGGGACGAGCTTGGGGTCGAGCGGGGCGAGCGAGGCGCCGCCATGGGCCATGAAGCTGTACTGGCCGTAGTCGACCGCCTCGAAGGTGCCCGCCGTTACGGCCTTCACGGCGCGGTCGATGGTCGGCTCCATGTGCCACAGGGCGGAGGCGATCACGACTCCGGGGTACTGGGCGGCCGTGTCGATGACATTGCCGATGGCCTTGACGCCACGCTCCTTGGCCGCGTCGGTCACCCCGAAGCGCTCCGCGTACATGACGTCCGCGCCCTTGTCGATCATGGCGAAGGCCGCTTCCTTGGCCTTCGGCGGGTCGTACCAGGAGTTGATGAAGGAGACGATGAACTTCACCTTCGGGTTCACCGAACGCGCGCCGTCCATGAAGGCGAACATCAGGCGGTTCACCTCGGGGATGGCGTAACCGCCCACCATGCCGATGATGTTGGACTTGGTAGCCTTGCCCGCGACCATGCCGGTCAGGAAGGACGGCTCGTGGATCCAGTTGTCGAAGACCGAGTAGTTGGGCTTCGTCGGGCCGAAGGACGACCCCATCAGGAACGCGGTCTTCGGATAGTCGGACGCCACCTTGCGCGCGGCGCGCTCGACGGCGAAGGACTCGCCGACGATGAGGTCGTTGCCCTCCTGGGCGTACTGGCGCATCACGCGCTCGTAGTCGGTATTGGCGACGTTCTCCGAGAACTTGTAGGTGACGTCGCCGCGCGCCTGGGCCGCCTTCAGCGCCTTGTCGATGCGCGACACCCACTGCTGTTCCACGGGGACGGTGTAGATGGCGGCAACCTTGATCGGCTTCGCCTTCTGGGCGAAGGCAGGCGTGCCGCCGGCCGCCATGGCGGCGAGGCCGCCGCCCATCAGCAGCACTTTGCGGCGGTCGATTGCCGAAAAATCGGTCATGTCCTGAGCTCCCCTCACAATTCTCCGCGGCGCCGGGGGTCGTCCGCAGGCGCTCTTCGGATGTCTGGCAAACGATATGCCAGCGCGGACCGGCCGTGCCAGTTCGTCGCACGCGCTATGAACAGCAATCGACGCCTCCGGGCGCCTCAGCCGAGTTCGTTTGTCCAGGGGAAGGTCCACGTCTCGGAGAGCGCCCTCTCGCCGGACCGCAGATAGACCCGGATGTCGCTCGTCTCGCCCGGCTCGACCGCGACGTCGATGCCGGCCCGGAAGCCGCCGATAACGGGGTGCGGAATGAGGAAGTGCCGGTCGATGCGACCGCTCGACACGCTGGGGACGAGCTCGATCCTGTCCGGCTGGCGCAGGAAATAGGCAAGGTCCCCGCCGGCGAAGTCGACCAGGAACCGCCGCGTATGCGGCGGCGCCGGGGACCTGGCGCCCGCCGGCCGCGCCTCGCCCTGGAAAGTCGCCCGCACGCGCCCACCCGCATGGAGGTCGCCGCCGCTGCCCAGCACCCGCATCCGCCACGACCGCACGATCGCCTCCCCCGCATCGACGGGATCGGCCGCGACCCAGAAGGCGACGATGTTGTCCTCCGTCTCGTCGGCAGCCGGGAGTTCGACGAGCTCGATCCGCCCCTTGCCCCAGTCGCCCGTCGGCTCGACCCAATAGCTCGGCCGCAGGTCGTAGCGCGCCTCGAGATCCTCGTAGCGTCCGAACTC
>JAIYAB010000201.1 GCA_027489275.1 Hyphomicrobiales bacterium | reverse complement strand
CGCTTCGCTGACGACCACGGCCCCGGCCCGCATCGCCTCGAAATGGCGGAACGTCTCGCCCCGGTTGCCGTTCAGGTTGCCGGAGAAGAACACGTTCCAGGCCCGTTCCCCGATGGACAGCGGGGGACAGGGCGCCGGACCGATACAGCCCAGCGGGAGGCTGCGAAGGTTGGCCACAAGCCTCTCGGCGGGGAGGTACGACTTGAACACCAGCAGCGCGGACGCGCAGAGCCGCCGGGGGACGCTGGACGTCTCGTCGGACAGGTGGAAGACGACCGTCCGGTCCCGCGACACGCCGGACAGATCGAGTTCGCTTTCCGCGCCGGAGACGATCATGAAGTCGAAACGCGAGAAGGCCTCGCCCATGCGCTCGCGCAGACAGTCGAGGACGCCCGTCATGAACGATCGCTCGCACATCTCCTCGAACGTGTAGACGGGACTCTGGAACCAGACAGTGTCGGCAATGCGTTGCAGCATCCGGCGTTCCCGTCGAGCCTGCGCCAGCGACGAGGATCGTGCATCGTCACGACCGTCGTCAAATGAAGGATGAGGCGGACGCCCGAAACGGTGCACGCGAACCGGGCCGCGCTCGCCAGAACACGGAGCGGCGGGATGCGGTCGGGATCGGCACGGCGAATCAAATCCGTACTCCGGCCGGCGTTGTTCATGGCAACGGGCCGCCGGCCGTAAAGGCACAAGCCGACGGGCTGAAAAGGTCAAGAGGATGCGCTGGTCGCGCGCCCGAATCCAGAGGCACAGACCTTTGATTAAACACGACGAACATTACGCTTGTGTGACGCTCACGCTTCGTTCAACCATGACGATCAAGCTCACAACGCGCCCGTCGAGACCCTCTTCGGCATGGTCTTTCCCGTTTCCCCCGCTCCCCTGTCGCTGCACCTCCTGAATGCCCCGCCGCTCCGCAGGCGCAGGAGGCCCGAGGCGCCGGCTTGCCGGCCGGCCGTGTTTTCGCTGGCCTGCGTGCCGGGGAACCGTCGCCCCGACGGGCTGCGGGCAGGCCTGTTCCGGACTCGCGACGGCGTGACGCTTCGCATCGCGGTCCACCGGGGCCCCGTCCATCCCCGTGGCACGGTGGTTCTGCTGCAGGGGCGCGGCGACTTCATCGAGAAGTACTACGAGGTGATCGGCGACCTCGTCGCGCGCGGTTACGCCGTGGCCACCTTCGACTGGCGCGGACAAGGCGGCTCGCAGCGGCTGCTGCCGGATCCGTCGCTGAACCACCTCGCACGGTTCGATGACTGCGTGCACGACCTCGTCGACCTGATGGACGCCGAGGTTCTGCCGAACCTGCCGGGGCCATACATCGGCCTCGCCCACTCGATGGGCGCGGCGGTGCTGATACATGCGCTGGCGGCGTGGCCCGACCTGTTCGAGCGCGCGGCGCTGACCGCCCCGATGGTGCAGATCACACGCCATCTGCGGCCGGCCGGCGCGGAGGCGGCGACGCGGCTGTTCCAGGCGCTCGGGCTGGGGACGCGACCCGTCCCGGCGCCGCCGCGGCGGGCGGTCCATGCGGCCTACGCGCCGGGCAATCTGCTGACATCCGACGAGCGGCGCTACGGGCGCACCTACGACGTGCTGGCGGTCGCGCCGCACCTTGCCGTGGGACGCCCCACGATCGGCTGGGCGAGCGAGGCGTTCCGCGCATCGGCCGCGCTGCGCCGGCCGGCGTTCGGCGCGCGCCTGCGGACGCCGCTTCTGGTCGTGGCAGGGGACGAGGACCGGGTGACGTCGACGCCGGCCGCCGCGGCCTTCGTACGTGGGGTGAGGACGGGCGCGATGCTGGCGCTGCCATCGTGTGCCCACGACGTTTTGATGGAGCGTGATGCGGTGCGCGACGCGTTCTGGCGGGCCTTCGACGGTTTCACGCAGGGCTGACCCTCAGGGCGCCTCGCGCGCAACCAGCGGGTCTGGCGCGGCGACCATCCGCAGCAGTTCAAGGGCGCCGACGCCGATGACGCCGCCGGCCACCACGCCGGCCGCCACCACCAGCACCACGATGCCGAGGCATGACAGTCCGATCCGCCGCCAGCGGCCGGTCGGCCAGCCTGTTTCCGGCATCCGCGCGACCGCCACCGTCCAGGCCCTCAGCCAGACAGGACGCTGCGCGGCCTTGCCGGGGAGTTCATCGCTCATCGCGCTTGTCCTTCGCTGAAGCAGCGCCCGCCGTCCTTTCGGGGGCGAACGGGCGCCGCATGTCGGGCTATTCGGCGGCGATCCTGACGGGCCCCGTCCGCGCCGGCTGGGCCTGCTCGCGCGCGGGTTCGGCCGTCTCCGCCTCGGGCTCGTCCACCTCGCCGACGAAGCGGCCGAACATCCACGAGAAGAAGCGGCTGAAGTCGTACATCACGAGGAAGACGGCCGGCACGAAGATGAGCGACAGCAACGTCGAGACGAGAAGACCGCCGATCACCGCGATGGCCATCGGCGAGCGGAACTCGCCGCCGTCGCCCACCGCCATCGCGCTCGGCACCATGCCCGCCGCCATGGCGATCGTGGTCATGACGATCGGCCGGGCGCGCTTGCGGCCGGCATCGACGATGGCCGTGACGCGGTCGACGCCCTTGGCCATCTCCTCGATGGCGAAGTCGACGAGCATGATCGCGTTCTTCGTCACGATGCCCATCAGCATCAGCATGCCGATGACGACCGGCATCGAGATGGGACGACCGGTGACGAGCAGGGCGAGCACCACGCCGCCGAAGGAGAGCGGTAGCGAGAACAGGATGGTGATGGGCTGCAGGAAACCGCCGAAGAGCAGCACCAGCACGCCGTAGACCATCAGCACGCCCGCGCCCATGGCGATGGCGAAGCCGCTGAACACCTCCTCCATGATTTCGGCGTCGCCCGAGGTGACGAGCTTCACGCCGGGCGGCAGGGACTTCGCCGCCCGCAGGTTCATCACCTGCTGCACGGCCTCGCCCAGCGCGTCGGTGCCGTAGAGGTCGGCCTCCAGCGCCACGCGGCGCACGCGGTCGTAGCGGTCGATACCGGACGGGCCCTGGCCGAAGGCGATGTCGGCCACGACGGCGAGCGGCACGGCGCCGCCCCGCGCTGTCGGGACCTTGAGCGCTTCCAGCACGCCGGTGTCGCTGCGGAAGCGATCCTCGATCTGCACGCGGATCGGCACCTGGCGGTCGCCGACATTGAACTTGGCGAGGTTGGCTCCGACATCGCCGATCGTCGCGACGCGGACGGTCTCGGCGATGGTGTCGGTCGAGACGCCGAGGTCCGCGGCGAGGTCGTTGCGCGGCGTGATGCGGATCTCCGGACGCTCCAGCGCGGCGGTCGAAACCACGCCCTGGAGGATAGGGAGCTGACGCATCTCGCTCTGCAGCCGGGCGGCCGCGTCGACCACCAGCTTCGGGTCGTCGCCGGTGACGAGCAGCGACAGGCCGCGCTGGCCGTTCTCGTTGAGCACCCAGGAGCGAATGTCGGGGACGGCGGCAAAGTCCGCCAGGATGGCGGCCTCGAGCTGCTTCTGGTTCACGGACCGCTTGGACTTGTGCACGTAGTTGACCACGAGGGTCGCCTTGCGCACCTCCGCGCCGCCGCCCAGGACGCGGCCGCCGTCGACGAAAACGCTGTCGACCTCGGGCCGCTTGCGCAGGTCGCGGGCGAGCCGGTCGGTCAGCGTGCGCGTGTCGTCGAGCCTCGCGCCGGGCGCCAGCTCCACCGCGAACAGCGAGCGCGCCGCGTCCTCGGCCGGGATGAAGCCGGAGGGCAGCAGGCTCGTGCTGTAGATCGAGGCCGAGAAGAACGCGATGCCGGTGATCACCGTGAGGAAGCGATGGCGCGCCGCGAAGCCCACGAAGCGCGTATAGGCGCGCATCACGAAGCCTTCGCGCTCGACATGCTGCTTCTTCGCGCGCATCAGGTAGGCGGCCATCATCGGCGTGATGAGGCGCGCCACCAGCAGCGAGAACAGCACGGCGACGGCCACCGTGAGGCCGAACTGCTTGAAGTACTGGCCGGCGATGCCGCCCATGAAGCTGACCGGCGCGAACACGGCGACGATGGTCAGCGTGATCGCGATGACCGCCAGCCCGATCTCGTCCGCCGCCTCGAGCGCCGCGCGATAGGGCGACTTGCCCATGCGCATGTGCCTGACGATGTTCTCGATCTCGACGATCGCGTCGTCCACCAGGATGCCTGTCACGAGCGTGATGGCGAGCAGGCTGACGAGGTTCAGCGAGAACCCCATCGCATCCATGGCGAAGAATGTGGGAATGACCGACAGCGGCAGCGCCACGGCGGCGATCATCGTCGCGCGCAGGTCGCGCAGGAAGACGAACACCACGATGATGGCCAGCACCGCGCCCTCGACGAGCGTCAGCATCGCCGACTCGTAGTTGCCGACCGTGTAGTTCACCGAGCTGTCGATCAGGGTGAGGCGGACGTCGGGCCGCTTTTCCTGCAGGGCGGCGACGCGCTTCTCCACGGCCGGCGCGACGGTCGCGTCGCTGGCGCCGCGGGCGCGCGAGATGGCGAAGGCCACGACCGGCTCGCCGTCGAGGCGGGCGAAGGTCCGCGCCTCCGCCGCCCCGTCTACGACGGTGCCGAGCTCGTCGAGGCGGACCTTGCGGCCCCCCGGCAGGGCGATGCGCGTCTCCCCCAGCTCCTCGATGCTCCTCGTGCCGGCCAGCGTCCGGATGGACTGCTCGCGCGCGCCCACCTCGCCCCGGCCGCCGGCGAGGTCGACATGCGTCGCCCGCAGCTGCCGGTTCACGTCCGCCGCTGTAATGCCGAAGGCGGCGAGGCGGTCGGGATCGAGCGCCACGCGGATCTCGCGGTCGACGCCGCCGATGCGCTCCACCTTGGAGACGCCCTTGATCGACTGCAGGTCGCGCACGACCACGTCATCGACGTACCAGGACAGGTCCTCCGGCGACATCGCGGGCGCCGAGGCGGCATAGGTGACGATGGGCAGGCCGGCGATGTCGATGCGCTGGACGATCGGCTCGTCGATGGTGCGCGGCAGGTCCGCGCGGATGCGCGCGATGGCGTCCTTCACGTCGTTCAGGGCCCGGTCGCTGTTGACCTCGAGCCGGAACTCGACGGTCGTGACCGAGCTGCCGTCGGTGATGTTGGAGATGACGTGCTTGACCCCGGAGATGCCGGAGACGGCGTTCTCGACCTTCTTCGTCACCTGCGTCTCGAGCTCGGACGGAGCCGCGCCGGACTGGGTGACGCTGACGGAGATCAGCGGCAGGTCGATGTTCGGGAAGCGCGTGATGGGCAGGCCGGAGAAGCTGACCCAGCCCAGCACGCACAGCACGAGGAACAGGACGACGGAGGGGATGGGCCGACGGATCGCCCACGCGGAGACGTTGAGCTGCATCACTTCGCTCCGGTCTTGACGTCGGCCACCCGCACGGCGTCGCCGTCGCGCAGGAAGGCCCCGGCCTTTGCCACCACCTGCTCGCCTTCCGCGAGCCCCTCGAGAATCTCGGTCCAGCCGCCGGCGTTGATGCCGGCGCGGACCTTGCGCTCGGCGATGCGGCCGTCCTTCACGACCTGGACGTGAATGTCCCCGGCCGAGAACAGCACCGCGGCGCTCGGCACCGCCACGCCCTCGCGCCGCGCCACGACGACGGCGGCCCGCGCGAAGCTGCCGACGCGCAGGGCGTCGTCCTGCGGCAGGGAGACCCGGACCTTGCCCAGCCGCGTCGTCGGATCGATCTCGGCCGGAAGGAGCCTGATGCGCCCCTCAACCGGCGTGCCGCCGGCGGGGGTGACGGCGACGGGCGCTCCGGCGCGCAGCCTGGCGACCTGCGTCTCCAGCACCTCGGCCTCGAACTCCACCTGGCCGTTCGCGATGATGCGGAAAAGCGGCTCGCCGCTCAGCGCCGAATTGGCGCCGAGGCGGACGTTGCGGCGGCTGACGAGGCCGGCCACGGGCGAGCGGATCTCGGTGCGCGCAAGCCGCAGGGACAGTTCGGAACGCTGGGCCTCGGACGCCGCCTTGTCGGCCATGGCGACCTGCAGGCCGCTGCGGGCAGCGGAGAGCCGGGCCTCCGCGGTGCGGCTGGCGGCCGTTCGCTGGTCGATCAGCTCCTGGGTGGTATTGCCGCTCTCCTTGAGCGCCATGGTGCGCCCGAGCGCGGCCTTGGCCTCGGTGTAGGCGGCCTCGGCCTGGGGGATGAGGTACTGCGCCTGCGCGACCGCCGCCTCGGCGCGGGCGAGCGCCGCGTCGTTCTGGGCGAGCTGCGTCTCGACGGTCTCCTTCGACAGGCGGGCCAGCACCTGCCCGGCGGCGACGCGGTCGCCCTCGTCGGCCATCAGCTCGATGACCTTGAGCCCCTCGACCTCCGCGTTCACCAGCGCCTCCTGGCGCGCGACGAGGTTGCCGCTGACGAGCAGCGTGTCGACCATCTCGCGCTTCACGGCGACGGCCGCGGACACGGCCGGCACGGCGATGGAGGTCGCGGGAGCCGAGACGGCATCCGTCGCGGACGCCAGCGTCGGCAGGGCGACGGCGAGCGCGAGCAGGGACGCGGCGCCAGCCAACCGGCGCAGGACGGCGGAAGAAACAGTCACGACTGAACCTCGGTGATCAGAATGGAGTCGGGGGATGTGGCCGGAACGGCCGACGGGCCAAGCGCCGGAACGGCGCCGGCAAAGATGGCCTTGAACAGGGCGAGCGCGATGGCGAGCTCGCGTTCGCCGTCGAAGGCCGGCTCGAGCGCCCGGCGCTTGAACAGGCCGTCGGCGTAGGTGAGCATCATCCGCGCCGCCATGTCGACGTCGATGTGCGGAGCGATGGCGCCGGTGCGCTGCGCCTCGGCGAAGACCGTGTGCATGTGCCGGCGGGCCTCGCTCTCGAAGTCGCCGCACTGGGTGGAGATCGCGGGATTGCGCGTCGCCTCCGACCAGATCTCCATGACGAGGATCGCCTTCTCGCGCGGATCCTCGATGAGATGCTTGCGGCCCATGGCCTCGAACGCGACGAGGAAGTCCTCGGCCGTGCTGATGCGCGCGAAATCGGCGGCGAGTTCATCACGGTCGCGCTCCGACAGGCCGGAGACGATGGCCTCCTTGGAGGGGAAGTAGCGGTAGAGGTTGCCCGCGCTCATCCCCGCCTCCACCGCCACGTCCTGCATGGTCGTGCGGTGGAACCCTGTCCGCACGAAGCAGCGCTCCGCGGCGTCGAGGATCAGGTTGCGCCGCTCGGCCTGCGTCGCGGCATGGCGGGAGGGTATGATGAGTGACATCGCTCGCCTGGGTAGAGAATGAACGTTCATTTTGGAATGAATGTTCATTCTCATATCGGGCGGCCTGCCCGGGCGTCAAGTGACGTTTTTCATTTTGCGTCAGCCGACGCGAATCGGATCACTCCCCCTGCGCGGGCGCAAAAGAACGCGCCGGAGCCGCGTCCCGTCAGCCGGCCTTGGCCGGGGCCGTGGCCGTCGGCCTGCGCGACAGCGCGAAGGCGGCCGCGGCTCCCGCGAGGAGGAACGGCACCACGGCATAGGCCAGCGCGAGGCCGACCGTGTCGGCCAGCGCGCCGAGCGCGAGCGGCGCGGACAGGATGGCGAAGCCGGAGCCCAGCGACGCGCGCGCGGCCGCCGCCGTCGTCGCCCGCCCGGCGGAGGCGAGCGCGAGCGCGATGCCGCAGGGGTAGAGATTGGCGATCCCGAGGCCGGCGACCAGCAGGCCGGCGAGCGCGAGCAACGCCGCAGGCGCCTTCCAGAACAGCAGGAACCCGCAGAAGGCGAGCGCGATCGACGGCAGGACGAGACGCTCCTCCGGCACGCGGCGCAGGAGAAGGGTGCCGGCGACCCGGCCCAGCACCATGCCGAGCGGGAACGCCGCGCCGGCCACCACCGCCATGTCGCGCGGCAGGCCGAGCACCGCCTCGAGGTAGGACGGCCCCCACACCATCATGCAGAACTCGGTCGCCACGGTGAGCAGCAGCAGGCTCCAAAGCGCCCAGTAGCGGCCCGGCAGCGTCGCCTCGCCCCTGGGCGGCGGCGGCGGTGTCGCCGGAAACTGGACGCGCAGGAAGAGCAGCGCCATGGCGATGGCGCCGATCCATCCGACGACGCCGGCGATCCGCCACGATCCCGCCGCCACCGCGGCGGCGACGGCGAGCGGCGCGATCAGCGCGCCGAGCATCGCCACGATGTTCTGCTCGGAGAACGCGATGACCCGGCTGTCGCCGTGACGCTCGGAGATCACGGCCGGCATGACGACGAGTTGCAGGGTGCCGACGAGGCCCATCAGGCCGCAGCCGGCGATGCCGATGGGCGCGGTGGGCGCGAAGACGAGGAGCGTCAGGCCGACCGCCATGCCGACCGCGCCGATCCAGACCGCACGGCGGCGGCCGAGGAGGCGGACCACGCGCTCGCCGAACAGGCCGCACAGCATCATGCCCAGCGCGAAGGCGCTCGTGTGCAGCGCGGCCTCGGCATAGCGAAGGCCGAGCTCCGCCCGCAGATGCGGCAGCGCGGGGCCGATGACGTTGAGGACGAGCGTGAAATACGCCGCCGTCGCATAGGCGATGAAGGTAACGGGCTCGCGCCGGAGCGTGCGGGCGGGAATCATGTCGGGGGTCCGCGTCGAAAACGCGCCCCTCCTAGCACGACGGGGCGCGATGGCGCGCCCCGCTGTCTTCACATGTCAGCTTCGCATGCCGGCAGCGCCGCGTCCGCTGGACCGGCGCGGGCGGATCGGGCGGCCTCAGGAGGCCCGGCGGTCGACCATCGCCCAGATGGCGGGTACGAGCGCCGTTCCCAGCGCCGTCTTCAGCGCGGTCGCGGCGAAGAACGGAACCACCCCCCCGACCCAGGCCGCCTTCGGGCCGACCAGGGTCGCGAGCCAGGCGTAGCCGCACACGAAGATCGCCAGATGGCCCAGCGCCATAGCGGCGAACATGCCGAGGATGGAGCGGCCGAAGCCGCGCTCGGCGAGCACGCCCACGACATAGGCCCCGACGACGAAGCCCACGAGGTAGCCGCCGGTCGGGCCCATCATGTAGGGCAGGCCGATGCCGCGCTCGGGCGTGTCGGCGAACACCGGCAGGCCCAGCGCCCCCTGCAGCAGGTAGAGGCCCACGGTGGCCACCGCGAGGCGCCAGCCATAGGCGGCGCCGAGCACCAGCACGACCAGCGTCTGCATCGTCATCGGCACCGGGTAGAACGGCACCTTGAGCTTGGCGGACAGGGTGAGAAGCGCCGTGCCGGCGACGGCGAGGACGACGAGCCGCAGGATCGAGGCCTGATCGCCGCGGACCGGCCAGAAGACGGAAGCGAGCGTGTTCTGCATGGGCTGGGCGGCCATGGACGTCCTCACGGGTGGGGGCAGCGCTCTCTGCGCTGTTTCGACACGGGTCCTCGCTCTATAGGGTGTCCTCGAAAACGCGACAAGGCCGTCTTCCGGCCGATACGGGCGAATGCGCCCCGGGCGCGCCGGGACGACGGGATATCGGGGCGACGCCGATGAGCGACGACGTGACGTTCGACCGCGCCTTCGACGCCCCGGCAGGGGCGATGGTGGCCGTGAGCCCGCTCGTGCGGCGCATCGTGGCCCCGAATCCGGGTCTCTTCACCTTCACGGGCACCTGCACCTACGTGGTCGGCCGCGGCGACGTGGCGGTGATCGATCCCGGCCCGGCGGAGGAGGCGCATGTACAGGCGCTGCTGGCGGGCCTTTCGGGCGAGCGGGTGGCGGCGATCGTCGTGACCCACACGCACCGGGACCATTCCCCCGGCGCGCGGCTGCTGCAGGATCGGACGGGCGCGCCCATCGTCGGCTGCGCGCCGCACAGGGTTGCGCGGCCGCTCTTCATGCACGAGCAGACGCGGCTCGACGCCAGTTCCGACGCCGACCATGCGCCGGCCCGAGTGCTGGCCGACGGCGAGACGCTGCAGGGCGACGGGTGGTCGCTGACGGCGGTCGCCACGCCCGGGCACACGGCGAACCACCTCGCCTTCGCGTTCCCGCAGGAGCGGGCGCTGTTCTCGGGCGACCACGTTATGGCGTGGTCGACCAGCATCGTCGCCCCGCCGGACGGGGCGATGGGCGACTACATGGCCTCGCTCGCCCGGCTCGCCGATCGCGACGACACCGTGTTCTGGCCCGGCCATGGCGGGCCGGTGACGCAGCCGCCCCGCTTCGTGCGCCACCTCCTCACCCACCGCCGCCAGCGCGAGACCTCCATCGTCGAGCGGGTGCGCGCCGGCGACGGCACCATCGAAGCGAGCACGGGCGCTGTCCGGCCGGGCCCCTCAGGCGTACCGCGCGTGTTCGCGTGTTATAGGGGTTCGTCAGGGTGCGGGCGCGCCCGTGAACGCCGGTTGTTATCGACCTGTTCCTGGTGCAGCCTCAACGAATCCAGGACGCGGGGATCTCGCTTGTCAGAGGCGAACGGTGGCGGCGACAAGCCTAGCGAGCTTGAGTCCGAGGTTGCGGCCAAAGAAGTCGCTGCTGAGCCGAGCGAAGTGGCCGACCCGCCAGAACAAGTGGCGGCGCATATCCCTGCCGACATTCTGGCTCGCTACGAAGTTCATTCCTACCGGAATGCGGCGCTCATCTTGTCGAAGGCGCATGAGGCCGAGTTCAATGAACTCATGCAAGCTCTTCGGGACTTCTCTATCACCACCACGCAGATCCGCACTGCCGGTGGCAACGAGTCGGACATACCCAAACTCTTGAGCAAGGCGCTGCGCCCCAGCGGCTGGCGCGAAACCATTGTCAAGGGTGACCTCGTCGTAAAGCGCCTATGGCGCGGCCCGGTTCGTATCACGAAGACAGGTCGCCCCCTCATGGGGAACCTGAAGGAGGAGAAGGTTCGCCCTAACTTCCTGGACGGGCACAAGATTGATTACGTCAAGGGCAAGGTAGCCTTCGACCTAGAGTGGAACTCGAAGGACCAGACGTTTGACCGCGACCTTTATGCTTTCTCGGCATTCGCGACATGCGGGGTGGTGGACGTCGCTGTTCTGGTGACAAGAGGAATTTCGCTGGACCGTGTGATCGACCGAATTGGCCCGGCGCTCAAGAAAGACGGCAGCG
>JAIYAB010000465.1 GCA_027489275.1 Hyphomicrobiales bacterium | reverse complement strand
GACGGCCGCCGCGCAGGAGAAGCAGTTCGGCTACAACAACGACTATCTCGGCTTCATCCCGCTCTCGGGACCCGACCATGGCCTGCTCGTCGTGAACCACGAGTACACGAACGAAGAGCTGATGTTCCCCACCATCGGCCGGCAGGACACGCAGAGCGCCGGCTTCCGCGCCATGACGAAGGAACTCGTCGACATCGAGATGGCCGCCCATGGCGGCTCGGTGATCGAGGTGCGGCGGACGAATGGCAAGTGGGCGGTCGTGCCCGGCTCGCGCCATGCGCGGCGCATCACCGCCAATACGCCCATGGCGATCTCTGGCCCCGCCGCCGGGCACGAGCGCATGAAGACGTCCTACGATCCCGAGGGCCGTCGCGTCCTGGGCATGCTCAACAACTGCGCCGGCGGCCTGACGCCCTGGGGCACGTGGCTGACCTGCGAGGAGAACTTCAATGGCTATTTCTGGGGCAAGGCGGAAGGCCACGCCGAGGAGCGCAACCTGAAGCGCTACGGCGCGCCGGGCAACTGGTACAATTGGGGCGTCCATCACGCGCGTTTCGACGTGGCGAAGGAGCCGAACGAGGTCAACCGCTTCGGCTGGGTGGTCGAGATCGACCCGACGGACGCCGCCTCGACGCCCGTGAAGCGCACCGCCATGGGCCGATTCAAGCACGAGGGCGCGGCCGGCATCCTCAACGCCGATGGGCGCTACGTGATCTACCAGGGCGACGACGAGCGCTTCGACTACGTCTATCGCTTCGTCACCGAGGGTCGCGTCGACCCGCAGAACCGCGCCGCCAACCGCGACCTGCTCGACCGCGGCACGCTGTCCGTTGCGAAGTACGAGGCCGACGGGACCATGCGGTGGCTGCCGCTGGTGTTCGGGCAGGGTCCGCTCACCGAAGCCAACGGCTTCCGCAGCCAGGCCGACGTTCTGATCGAGACGCGCCGCGCGGCCGACCTGCTCGGCGCGACCAAGATGGACCGGCCCGAGGACGTCGACGCCAATCCGAAGACCAACAAGGTCTATCTGATGCTCACCAACAACAGCCGCCGCCGGGCCGAGCAGGTCGACGCCGCCAACCCGCGCGCCGACAACCGCTTCGGGCATATCGTCGAGATGATCCCGCCGAACGGCGATCACGCGGCCGACACGTTCCGCTGGGAGGTCCTGGTGAAGTGCGGCGATCCGTCGGTGGCGGCGGTGGGCGCGAGCTTCAACCCCAACACCACGAAGGACGGCTGGTTCGGCATGCCCGACAACTGCGCCGTGGACACGCAGGGCCGCCTGTGGATCGGCACGGACGGCAACTCTCCCGGCAAGACGGGCCGCGCCGACGGCCTGTGGGGCATCGAGACGGAGGGCGCGGCCCGCGCCACCTCGAAGCTGTTCTTCCGCTGCCCGAACGGCGCGGAGCTGTGCGGTCCCTATTTCACCGCCGACGACGAGACACTGTTCGTTGCCATCCAGCACCCCGGCGAGGCGGACGACGACGATCCCAAGGCGCCGCCGGCCACTTTCGAGACCCCCTCGACGCGCTGGCCCGACTTCCAGCCCGGCATGCCGCCGCGGCCCTCGATCGTCGTGGTCACGAGGAGGGGCGGCGGGAAGATCGGGGTGTGACCCCTCTCCCATCCACCATGCCCCTTATCCTGAGGAGGGCGCCCGGCGGACGTCTCGAAGGACGCAGGAGGGTTGAGCGGCGCGATGGCGCAGTTGCTCCATCCTGCGTCCTTCGAGACGCGGGCTTCGCCCGCTCCTCAGGATGAGGAAATTCCATATAAATCAATATCTTATGCATAACGCCCACCAACGCCCTCATCCTGAGGAGGCCGCGCCAGCGGCCGTCTCGAAGGACGCAGGATGGTGAAGCGGGGGGACTGCGCGGCTGCACGAGCGTGCGTCCTTCGAGACGCGGGCTGCGCCCGCTCCTCAGGATGAGGAGATGCCAGGAGGACAGCCCGGACGAGAGGCAGAAGGAGAGCCACGAGCAGAGCCGGAGAGCCCGGCCACGACGGTGGAGAGCGCGCTCCCGCCCCCTTGCGTTTCCGATCCGTTCCCGTCACACCACGGCGCGTGGCATGATGCGTGCTCGCGAATCAGGGCATGCGACGGGGCATGTGAGGGACCGGCGGCGGCATGGCGAATTCTGGCGATCTCTTCGGTGACGGCTCGGCGGCGCGCAAGCTCCCCGAGGGCACGGTCCAGCCGGCGAAGAAGAAGCCGGCGCTCGCGCCCGTCCCCCAGGCGTCTCCCGGCACGCCCGGCGAGGCCGGCTACACCGCGGCGTCCATCGAGGTGCTGGAGGGGCTGGAGCCGGTCCGCCGTCGCCCCGGCATGTATATCGGCGGCACCGACGAGAAGGCGCTGCACCACCTCTTCGCGGAGGTTATCGACAACGCGATGGACGAGGCCGTGGCCGGCCACGCCACCTTCATCGAGGTCGCGCTCGGCGAGGACGGCTGGCTGACCGTCAACGACAACGGCCGCGGCATCCCGGTCGACCCTCACCCCAAGTTCCCGGACAAGTCGGCGCTCGAGGTCATCATGACCACGCTGCACGCCGGCGGGAAGTTCGACAGCAAGGTCTACGAGACCTCCGGCGGCCTGCACGGCGTGGGCGTCTCCGTCGTCAACGCGCTGTCGGACCGGCTCGAGGTCGAGGTGGCGCGCGGGCAGCAGCTCTACCGGCAGGTGTTCTCGCGCGGCGTCCCGCAGGGGCCGGTCGAGCACCTCGGCGAGGTGCGCAACCGCCGCGGCACGAAGGTCCGCTTCCATCCGGACGCGCAGATCTTCGGCGCCGAGGCCCGCTTCCAGCCGCGCCGCCTGTTCAAGATGGCGCGTTCGAAGGCCTATCTCTTCGGCGGCGTCGAAATCCGCTGGTCCTGCGCGCCCTCCCTGCTGGAGGGAGTCGAGGGCGTGCCGCCGGAGGCGATGTTCCGCTTCCCGGCCGGCCTCAAGGACTATCTCGCCCGCGAGATCGAGGGCCGCGAGCTCGTCACCGAGCAGATCTTCTCGGGCAAGATCGAGAAATCCGGCGGGCACGGCTCGCTCGAATGGGCCATCACCTGGCTCGGGGGCGTGGAGGACGGCTTCGTCCACTCCTACTGCAACACGATCCCCACCCCCGAGGGCGGCACGCACGAGAGCGGCCTGCGCATCGCGCTGCTGCGGGCGCTGAAGGACCACGCCGAGCGCATCGGCCAGTCCAAGCGCGCCGGCGCCATCACCACGGATGACGTGATGGCGACCTGCGCGGCCATGCTGTCGGTGTTCATCCGCGAGCCGGAGTTCCAGGGCCAGACCAAGGACAAGCTCGCGACGGTGGAGGCCTCCCGCATCGTCGAGAACGCCATCCGCGACGCCTTCGACCACTGGCTCGCCGCCTCCCCCTCCCAGGCGACGAAGCTGCTCGACTGGTCCGTGGACCGGGCCGAGGAGCGCCTGCGCCGGCGCGCGGAGAAGGAGGTCGCCCGCAAGACCGCGGTGCGCAAGCTGAGGCTGCCCGGCAAGCTGGCCGACTGTACGGCGGCCGGCGCCGCCGGTTCCGAGATCTTCATCGTCGAGGGCGATTCGGCCGGCGGCTCGGCCAAGCAGGCGCGCGACCGGCAGACGCAGGCCGTGCTGCCGCTGCGCGGCAAGATCCTCAACGTCGCCAACGCGACGCGCGACAAGATGGCGGCCAACCAGCAGCTCTCCGACCTCGTGCAGGCGCTGGGCTGCGGCACCGGCACGCAGTACCGCGACGAGGACCTTCGCTACGAGAAGGTCGTCATCATGACGGACGCCGACGTCGACGGCGCGCACATCGCCTCGCTGCTCATCACGTTCTTCTACCGGCAGATGCCGCGGATGATCGACAACGGCCACCTCTATCTCGCCGTGCCGCCGCTCTTCCGCCTCACCCACGGCGCCACCACCGTCTACGCCCGCGACGACGCGCACAAGGACGAGCTGATGCGCACCGTCTTCAAGGGCAAGGCGAACATCGACATCGGCCGCTTCAAGGGCCTCGGCGAGATGATGCCGGCGCAGTTGAAGGACACGACGATGGACCCGCGCAAGCGCACGCTGCTCAAGGTCCGCGTCGAGGCCGACGAGCGGCTGGACACGTCCAACGCCGTCGAGCGGCTGATGGGCAACAAACCCGAGGCCCGCTTCAGCTTCATCCAGGAACGCGCGGCCTTCGCCACCGAACTCGTGGATCTCTGACCTCCCTCAAGTCCCCGACATGACGGATCGTTCATGATCCGGACAGCGGCAAGCCATCCGGCGTGCCGCAAGATCTGCCCGTCGCGAAAAGGAGCGTCCCCCCGGGCTCCCGCGACGGATCCGGATTGAAGGGGGTTCCCATGACCAGCACCACGCCTGCAACGACCGCCCGCTACGATGCCATCGCACGCGGGCTGCACTGGACGATGGCCATTCTCATCGCATTCGCCTTCGGCCTCGGCCTGGCCGCGGAGGGCATGCCCAAGGCGGTCGAGGCCGTCGCCGTGCAGGTTCACGTTCTCGTCGGAGCGTCGCTCGTGGTGCTGCTGGGCTTCCGGGTGCTCTGGCGCGTGATCCACGCGGCTCCGCCGCCCGTGCCCGCCTCGCCGCTGATGAAGCGCGCGTCGCAGTTCGGGCATCTCGCGCTCTATCTGCTGATGGGCGCTGTCCTGGCCGCCGGGCTCGCGACGCTGTTCCTGCGGGGCCGGGGGATCGAGGCTGTCCTGTTCACCATTCCCTCCCCGCTCGCCGAGAACCGCACCCTGGCGCGGTCGGCGAAGGAGGTTCACGAGGTTCTATCCTTCGCGCTGGTCGGGCTGTCGGGCCTGCACTTGGCGGCTGCGCTGTGGCACCAGTTCGTGCTGCGCGACGACACCCTCACCCGCATGGCCGCGCCACGCTGAGCTGCCCTCCCCCGCATGGTAAGCGCGCATTAACCCTGCCGGCCCATGCTCCGCTCAACCAAGAGTGGAGCATGGGCATGGACGGCACTTTCACGCTGCTCAAGACGACGCTGCTGACAGGCGCCGTGCTGTGCATTGGCGGCGTGCTGGCGGTGCATCACCTGTCCGGGCTCAAGCTGGGCGACTACGCCACCTTCGCCTCAGCCCCTGCGCCCCGCCAGTCAATCGAGGGGCTGCGGTCGATCCTCGATCCGATCGCCACCGGGTCGGTCCCGCGTGCGTCGGTCGTGCTGGACCCCTGCACGGGCCTCAAGAAGCCCTAGCCCTGGCCGGCCTGCCGGCCCGCTGTGCAGTTCAAGCCCGGGATGAACAACAGCGGTCGGGCCGCACGTGCCTTCTTTTCTGGCATTGTCTTTTTCGCGGTTACGCAGCGCAAGTGATTGACTTGTCGGTAAATCTGCCTATGTTGCGCGAAACCTTCGAAGGTCTGGCCGACGATTGTCATCGACGCGTCTCATCCGGCCGCCCTTCCCTTCACGCGACAGAGCGTCGATCGCCGCAGCAAAAGGCGGCCGGAGAAGATGAACTTCAACGAACTCGGACTGAGCCAGAAGGTCCTCGACGCGGTCACAGCCGCCGGATACACCACGCCGACGCCGATCCAGGCCGAGGCCATTCCCCATGTGCTCGCCCGTCGCGACGTGTTGGGGATCGCGCAGACCGGCACCGGCAAGACCGCGGCCTTCACGCTGCCGATGCTCACCCTGCTCGAGCAGGGTCGCGCCCGCGCCCGCATGCCGCGCACGCTCATTCTCGAGCCGACGCGCGAACTCGCCGCGCAGGTCGAGGAAAGCTTCAACAAGTACGGCGTCCACCAGCGGCTGAACGTTGCGCTGTTGATCGGGGGCATGTCGTTCGGCGACCAGGACATGAAGATCACGCGCGGCGTGGACGTGCTCATCGCCACGCCGGGCCGCCTGCTCGACCATTTCGAGCGCGGCAAGCTGTTGCTCACCGGCATCGAGATCCTCGTCATCGACGAGGCGGACCGCATGCTCGACATGGGCTTCATCCCCGACATCGAGCGGATCTGCCGTCTCGTGCCGTTCACCCGGCAGACGCTGTTTTTCTCGGCGACCATGCCTCCTGAGATCCAGCGGCTGACCGAAACGTTCCTGCACAATCCCGCACGCATCGAAGTCGCCCGCCAGGCGACGACGGCCGCCACCATCGTGCAGCGCCTCATCGCCGCCGGCCGCGAGCCGCACACCAAGCGCGACGCGCTGCGCCGGATCCTGCGCAGCTGCGACGACTTCAAGAACGCGATCATCTTCTGCAACCGCAAGCGCGACGTGCAGCTGCTCTACAAGTCGCTCGAACGGCACGGCTTCAGCGTCGTGGCCCTGCACGGCGACATGGACCAGCGTTCCCGCATGGCCGCGCTGGAGAGCTTCCGCAACGGTTCGATCCAGCTCCTGGTGGCGAGCGACGTCGCGGCGCGCGGCCTCGACATCCCGGATGTCAGCCACGTCGTGAACTTCGACGTGCCGCACCATGCCGAGGATTATGTCCACCGCATCGGCCGCACCGGACGCGCCGGACGCAAGGGCACGGCCTTCACGCTGGTCACCAGCGAGGATTCGAAGGCGCTCGGCGCCATCGAGGGCATGATCGGCCAGCCGATCGAGTGGCAGGGCCCGACCTCCGCCGTCGATGCCGACGGCGATGCCGACGCCGGCTCGCGCGAGCGTCGCGGTCGTCGCGGCGGCAGCCGATCCGGCGGCCGCAGCGAGCGGCCGGCCCGCGGCGAGCCACGCGAGCGCGTCGAGGCGAAGTCGGACAGCGAGGCCCCTGCGAAGGATCGCGCCGAGCGCCCCGCCCGCGGCGACCGTCCGCCCCGGCCCCGCGCCGAGCCGATCGCCGCCGACGGCGCGCCTGTTGAGGATGCGCCCGTGCGCGCCGAACGTCCGCCGCGCTCCCGTGGCGGCGGTCGCGGCGAGCCGCGTGTCGACGCCCCCCGCGCCGCAGCCCCGCCGCCCCCGGCCGAGCGCGCCGCCCTGCCGCGCGAAAGGGACCAGGGCAACCGACGCCCGCGCCGCGAGGATCGGGACGACGGGCCGCCCGTCGTGGGTCTCGGCGACCATGTACCGTCATTCCTCCTGAGATCGGTTAGGGCGCGTTAACTCCTTTTTTCGCCATCAGGTTGCGAACCATTAGGCGTCCATTAATCCGGCCTGGTCCACGGTAGTCGCGGTACAGGTCGGAGTGGGACGCATGAGCCGGACGAGCGATCAGGAGCTGAGTCTCAGGCGGGCAGAAGACACGCTCGCGCTGCTCAAGTCGCACGGTCCGTCCGGCGGGCCGCGCTCCTTCGAGGTGTGGTACACGCACGTCTCCGGCCAGAACCCCGCGTTGAGCAAGGCGCTGAACGAAATGCTCGCGCGCGGAAGCGAGCTGACGCTGGCCCAGATCGAACAGCTCTGGGACCAGTACATCTCGCCCAGCCGGTTCGCGAGCCACGCGGAGAAGACCAGCCTCGGCGTCCTCAACGAGATCGACTCCGTCATGGAGATGATCGATCTCGCGATGGGCTCGACCAGCCAGTACAGCCGCTCGCTCGAAAGCCTGACCAGCGACCTCGACGGCGTCGTCGACCGCAACAGGCTCCGCGACGTCATCACGCGGCTCGTGCGCGCCACCAAGGAAACGGTGGCGACGAACCAGACGCTGGAGGCGCGCCTTCAGGAAACCCGCGGCGAGATCCAGGACCTGCGCGAGACGCTGGAATCCATCCGCACCGAGTCGCTCACCGACCCTCTGACGACGCTCGCCAACCGCAAGCACCTCGACAACATGCTTCTCAGCGCCGTCGACCACGCCGCGCTGTCGGGCGAGCCGCTGACGCTGATGATGATCGACGTCGATCACTTCAAGCAGTTCAACGACACGTGGGGCCACCTCACCGGCGACCAGGTGCTTCGTCTCGTCGCCATGTCGATCAAGGGCGCGGTCCGCCCCACCGACACAGCCGCCCGCTTCGGCGGCGAGGAGTTCGCCGTGATCCTGCCGGCCTCCTCGCTCAAGTCGGGGCTGCTGGTGGCCGAGCGCATCCGCCAGACCGTGATGGGCCGGGAGCTCGTGAAGCGGTCGAGCGGCGAGGCGCTGGGCCGACTCACCGTTTCAATCGGCATCGCTTCCTACACCCGCGGCGACACCGCGGCGATGCTCGTCGAGCGCGCCGACAAGTGCCTGCTCGAAGCCAAGCGTTCCGGCCGCAACCGCTGCATCGCCGACGGCGAGCTCAACCCCGAGCTGTCGCACGTCGCCTGACGCCGCGCGTCGTGCGGTCGACGCTCACGGCGCCGCCGCGCGCCGCCTCGGCCTCTTGTCCCGCGCCTTGCGGAAGGCCGCGTCCCGCGCCATCGCATACCAGCGCCGCAGCTCGTCCGGATCCTCGAACGCGCCCTCTGGCATCCTGCGATAGCTGGTGATCACCCGCTTGCCGCCCTCGCCATAGGCGAAGGGCCCGCATCCTTCGGCGTCGAACGCCGGGGCCGTCACGTCATCCGACTTCAGGTACAGGACGCCATCGGCTTCCAGCCCCACCATGATGCCGTCAACGAAGATGCCCTGTCCGCCAAACATGCGGCGGACGGACACGCGGGCGGCCGGAGCGAAGAGATCCTCGATGGCCTCGCGGTCCATCGCGTGCCGGCTCAGTGCCCGAGGGCCGCGAGGCTCTCCGGCTTGGCAGGCGTCAACGCGACCGATTCGCCGCAGCCGCAGGCCGAGGTCTGGTTCGGGTTCTCGAACACGAACTGCGCGGCCATCTTGGTGGACTTGAAGTCCATCACCGTGCCCAGCAGGAACAGCACGGCCTTGGGATCCACCAGCACGGTGACCCCCTTCTCCTGAACCACCTCGTCGCCCGGGCGCACGGCCTCGGCCATCTCGAGGGTGTACGACATGCCGGCGCAGCCGCCGTTCTTCACGCCGACGCGCACGCCGACGATCGGCTTGTCGGACGACTCGACGATGGAGCGCACCCGCTCCGCCGCCGCATCGGTGACGCTCATCACCTTGAACTGGGGAATTCCCATCGTGGTCCCTTCCTGGACAGCCGGGTTCAAGGCCCGGGCAGGATGCGGATTGCCAGCCTAATCTAACAACGATTGCCGCCGTGTGAAGGTCCGTGTGGCGACGGACGTCACCACATGTCGAGGGCGACGCGCGCCTCGTCCGACATGCGGCTCTGGTCCCACGGCGGATCGAACACCATGGACACCTTCGCCGACTGCACGCCCTGCACCGCCGCGACCGCGTTCTCGACCCAGCCGGGCATCTCCCCGGCGACGGGGCAGCCCGGCGCCGTCAGCGTCATGTCGATGGAGACCTTGCGATCGTCGTCGATCTCGACCCGGTAGACGAGGCCGAGCTCGTAGATGTCGACCGGGATCTCGGGGTCGTACACCGTCTTCAGCGCCGCAACGATGTCGTCGGTGAGACGATCGATCTCCTCCGGCGGCAGCGCCGCGGCCGGGGCGATGTCAGGCCGGTTGGGGGTGTCCGTCGAGACTTCGGTCATTGCCATCACTTTCGCTCAGCCGAACAGAGCTTCG
>JAIYAB010000197.1 GCA_027489275.1 Hyphomicrobiales bacterium | reverse complement strand
TTCATCTCGGCGGCGTCGTTCCAGGAGACCACCCGTGTCCTCACCGAGGCGGCGGTCAACGGCAAGTCGGATGACCTCGCTGGCCTGAAGGAGAATGTCATCGTCGGCCGCCTCATACCGGCCGGCACGGGTGCAATGGTGGATCGCCTGCGTGAAATTGCCACGCGTCGCGACGAACTGATTGTCGCTCAGAAGACGGCAGAGACCCAGATGCCGGCCAACACGCCGGCGCTGGAGGGGCCTCAGGCCGCCGAGTGACCCTTCTTCGGGTGTTGGATTGACAAAAAGGGGCCGGCATCGCCGGCCCCTTTTCGCTGCAGCAACCAAGACGGGAAGTTGTCTAAAACACCTGCATATTGTCCTTGACCTTGGCCGTGTCTACAAGCTCACATAAATGTGTTGGTGAGCCTAGGGTGGGAATCGTGATTGAGGTGGGAATCGTCGGGGGCGGGCCGGGAGGCCTGATGACGGCCCGTTTCGTGCGCGAAAAGCTGGGCGATTTATGTCGCGTAAGCCTATTCGAGGCAAGCGACAGGCTCGGCGGAAAGATTCGGACTCGTACTTTTGATGCGAATCCTGCTCTTTACGAAGCAGGGGTTGCTGAGATCTACGACTATACGATGATCGGTCCAGACCCTCTTCGGGATCTGATCACTGAAACTTGCGGGCTCCAAGTCGTACCCATGGACTCCGACGCCGTCGTAATGGACGGGCGGTTTCTCGCCGACCTCGATGCGATCGCCGAGCGGTACGGCAACCGTACGGCGAACGACATCAGGGCTTTCCGGCGCACTTGCGCGCGTATGATGTCTCCAGAGCAGTACTACGAAGGCGCCTCGCGCGAAGACAACGACCACCCGTGGGCGGATCTCACTCAACGCGAACTGCTCGACACGCATGTGTCGGATCCGGTGGCCCGGCGCTACTTCGAAGTGATGGCTCGGAGCGACGTCGCCAGCGAGCCGCATCTGACGAACGGCCTGAACGCCCTGAAGAACATGCTGATGGACGTCGACGGCTATATCGGCGTCAGCTCCATCGTCGGCGGCAACGAACGTTTGGTTGAGGAACTGGCGAGCCGGATCTCCGCCACGATTCATTTCAACCACCGCGTCACCCGCATCGGACGGACGAACGGCGGTCGGTACGCGGTGACCACGCTTGTGGATGGCCGCGAGGCGGTCTCGGAGTTCGACTTCGTCGTCGTGTGCCTCCCGCATAACTGGCTGTCGACCGTCGTCTTCGAAGGCGAGGCGTTGAAGCGCGAGATGGATGCCCATATCGCGCATTTCGATCGCCCGGCGCACTACCTCCGACTTTCGGTGTTGTTCAAGACCGCGTTCTGGCGGCCGTATGTCGAGGGCTCATGGTTCATGAGCGACGCGTTCGGCGGTTGCTGTGTCTACGACGAGGGGTCACGGCACGACGTCGGCTCCCTTGGCGTTCTCAACTGGCTCATATCCGGATCGGCCTGCCTGGCGTGGGTCAACGCAGAGTCCGCGGCACTCCTGGAGCATGCTCTCGCGACCTTGCCTGCCGATGTCCGCGATGAAGCGCGCGAGCAGGTGATGGAGTGGCATGTCCATCCGTACCTCGCATCTGTGAACGCCATTCCGGGCGGCATGCCTGTCCGGTCGGCCCGGGAGAACCACACGCCGGAGCCGAAGGACCATCCCGGCTTGCTGATCACCGGAGACTATCTCTTCGACAGCACGCTGAATGGCCTTCTGGACTCCGCCGACTACGCCACCGACCAGTTGCTCGCACTCGTCATGGCGAAGCGGTACGCGACCGGGAGTTCTCTTGCGGTCCAGCAAGGCAGGGCTCCTTCGCCATCAACGCGCATCGACCGGACCTACTTCGACCGCTACCGGGGCAAGGGACCCTACGAGGACGTCTGGCGCCAGCATTCAGATCCTGTCCATATCGCCGAACTGCTCAGCATCGTCTGGGATGCGGGGGAGGGCGCTTCGGTGCTCGTGGCAGGCTCGGCGAGCGGGCAGCTGGTCGGAGCGTTGCGCGAACTCGGCTACCGCGCCGTCGGCATCGAGAACGATGCGAAAATCCACTCGCGCACGCCCGACGATCTGAAAGCGTTCAACCGGCGTGGTTCGGTGCTCGACCTTCCCTTCAAGGACGGTTCGTTCGATGTCGTGATCGAGAGTTGCCTGTGCCACGTAGCGCCGCGGAGCGTGGACCGTGCCATCCGCCAGATCCAGCGCGTCGCGAAGCGAGGATTGTTCTTCCGCTCGGTGACGGCCGATCTGTGTTCCGAGGCACTCGACACGCAGGACATGCTGCGTGGTGTGCGAACCCTGTCGACGTGGTGGGACTGGTCGGACCGCCTGTTCGACGCCGACTTCGACCTCGCGGTGGCGGACCATTCCATCCTCGAGGCGTTGTGGGACAAGACAGTCGCCGCCGGTCTCGGCCCGGGCCGGTGGCACGAGGACATCGAAAGCCTGCGCTACTGTTTCTTCGACACGGCGGCATGGCGGGCGCGCCGCCAGCGCGCCGCCCTCGCGTCGTCGCGCCAAGCCGCCGAGTGAGGCCTGATTGGCGCAGGACGACGATGACGCGCGTCCGACCCCGGAGCACCTCCCCGGTGGAGACGCCCATGCGCGCCGCCCTGCCCGGGCGGATACCCAGCCTCCGCGTCAAGCGAGCCGCAAAGACGACCGGCATCAGCAAGACGACGATGGTGACGAAGACGACGATGACGAAGATGATGATGATGATGACGACGATGATGATGAGGACGACGAGGGTCCGGTCACCTTCACGCTGAAGGAAGCGGCGGGCGCCTTCTCGACCGTCTGGTCTTTTTGCCGCCCCTTCCTGCCTCCCCATCGCAAGGGACTGGCGCTGATCGGCATCGGACTGCTGGTCGAAACGGCCTTCAACGTTCTGATGCCGCTCAGCCTGAAGGTCCTCGTCGACGATGTCTTCGAGAACGAGGACTGGAACACTCTCGTTACCGTCCTCTCGGTGCTCGGGATTGCCGGGATTGTCGTGTCCCTGGTCGCCATCTGGTACGAGCGGATCGACGCACGCGTGTCCGCCGACATCATTGCCGACATCCGTGAGCGCCTCTACGACCACGCCCAGAAGCTGCCGTCGGCGTTCCATGCGCGAACGCGGGCCGGCGAGGTTTTGTCGCGCTTCTCGGTCGACATGGCGACGCTGGAGGAGAGCATCCTCAACGCGGCCAACTGGGCCATCCTCCCGGCGTTGGAACTGGCGGTCGGTGTCGGGCTTCTTTTCTATCTGAACTGGCAGCTTGCGGGGGTCGCGCTCCTCATTTTCCCGATCGCGCTCATCGGTCCCCGTCTGATCGCCCCGCGGGCGGTGGATGCGAGCTACGGGCTGAAGACGAGGGAGGCGGGAGCGCTTGCCGCCGTGCAGGAGCAACTCGGCGCGATCTCCGTCATCAAGGCGTTCAGCCTGCGCGGCCTGATGGGCGAGCGTTTCCGGGTGAAGAACCGGGAAGTCGCGGTCGCCATGCAGCGTTCGACTTTCCTCAACACGATGGTCGAGCGATCGGTCACCATCGCCGTCCTGCTGCTGCACCTCATCGTCCTGGGCGCCGGCGCCTACCTGACCTTCGAGGGGACGATCTCGCTGGGAGCCTTCATCGCCTTCGAGAGCGTGTTCTGGGAGATCAGCTACAACCTCGCCCATCTGATGCAGTTCGTTCCGGTCCTGATCCAGAGCTCGGGCGCGGCTCGGCACATGCAGGAACTGCTCGACGAACCCGTCACCATCGCCGACAGGCCTGACGCGACGCAGATGGCGCGGCCCACCGATGCGATCGTGTTCGAGAAGGTGGCCTTCGGGTACGGCCCTCGGAGGCGGCAGCTCGAAAGGCTCGACCTGCGCATCCCGGTGGGCCGCCGTGTCGCAATCGTGGGCCCGAGCGGGGCGGGGAAGACCACGGTGCTGGGGCTTCTCCTGCGCCTCTATGAGCCCCAGGGAGGGCGTATCGCCATCGACGGCGTCGACATCCGCGACATCACGCTGGACAGCCTTCGCGGCCACATGGCGGTCGTGTTCCAGGACAACGTGCTCTTCCATGGCACGATCGCCGACAACATCCGACTCGGAAAGCCGGATGCAACCGACGCCGAGGTGGCGGCGGCGGCCAGGAAGGCCGAGATCCATCGCTACATCCGCGGCTTGCCGAAGGGCTACGACACCATTGTCGGCGAGCGCGGCTCGACCCTGTCCGGCGGCCAAAGGCAAAGAATCGCGATCGCCCGGGCCGTGATCCGCGACCCGGCAATCCTCCTGCTTGACGAGGCTACCTCCGCACTGGACCAGACGACCGAGGCCGCCCTCAACCGCACCCTGCACGGGGTTGCGGCAGGGCGGACCGTGGTCTTCGTGACGCACCGACTCACCTCGGTGACCGAGATGGACGAGATCATCGTCATGGACCGCGGCCGCATCGTGCAGCGCGGCGCGCATGCCGACCTGGTCGCAGCCAAGGGGCTTTATGCCTCCCTATGGAGGGCGCAAATGAAGGGCAGCGCGGGCTGAACGGCCTTCTCGCCGGCAATCCTGCCGCCTCGCCTGTGCCAAAACGAGTCGCTGCTGCAGCTTTGGGGTTGACGAGGGGCGACTCGCCGAGTAAAACCCGCGGACTTTCCGGCAGACAGTCGGTCCATAACGATCCAGCGCGCCTCGCGCAGGACCTTCGGGACCGAGACGCTGCCCGACCGTCACCGACTGCAAAGTCGCACGATTGGTTCACGACCTCGGTTTCGGCTGCGGTCCTCTGATTCAACACGCGCCCCCGGCGGTTTCGCCGAAGGCGCGGATTCGTTTTGCGCGAACGCTTTTCGGAGCGACGTGCGGGGCGGAGACATTAACCGAGCGAAAGCTCAAGGCTAAGCCTGGACTGGAACGAGCAAACGATGCCGACAATCAGCCAGCTCATCCGCAAGCCGCGGACCGCCCAGCGGATCCGGAACAAGGTTCCGGCGCTCGAGGCGTCGCCGCAGAAGCGCGGTGTGTGCACGCGCGTCTACACGACGACGCCGAAGAAGCCGAACTCTGCGCTCCGCAAGGTCGCCAAGGTTCGCCTGACGAACGGGTTCGAGGTCATCGGCTACATTCCCGGCGAAGGCCACAACCTGCAGGAACATTCCGTCGTCGCCATCCGCGGCGGCCGCGTGAAGGACCTGCCGGGCGTGCGCTATCACATCATCCGCGGCGTCCTCGACACGCAGGGCGTCAAGAACCGCAAGCAGCGCCGGTCGAAGTACGGCGCGAAGCGGCCGAAGTAAGCGAGGGGAGCGAGCCATGTCGCGTCGTCACCGCGCCGAGAAGCGCGAGATCATTCCGGATCCGAAGTTCGGCGATCTCGTCGTCACGAAGTTCATGAACTCGATCATGTATGACGGAAAGAAGTCCGTCGCCGAGCAGATCGTGTACGGCGCTCTCGAGATCGTCGAGACGAAGCTGAAGTCCGATCCGCTGCAGGTGTTCAAGCAGGCGCTGGACAACGTGGCGCCGTCGATCGAAGTTCGCTCCCGCCGCGTCGGCGGCGCGACCTACCAGGTTCCGGTCGAGGTTCGCATGGAGCGCCGCCAGGCGCTGGCGATCCGCTGGCTCATCCAGGCCGCCCGGTCCCGCAACGACAAGACGATGGTGGATCGACTCTCCGCGGAGTTGATCGACGCCTCGAACAACAGGGGAAATGCCGTCAAGAAGCGCGAAGATACCCACCGGA
>JAIYAB010000312.1 GCA_027489275.1 Hyphomicrobiales bacterium | reverse complement strand
GCCCGACCAGACCCAGGGGCTGAGCCTGCTCCTGCTGAACGTCGCGCTGGGCGTCTTTGCCGGCGACATCCGGAGCTGGACGCTGTCGCGGCGCGGCCTTCGCTTCGTCGATGTCGTGGCCGCGGATGGCGAGGACGCGGCCGCACGCCGGTTCTACGATCGCTGGCTGTCGCCGCAGGCCCAGCCGCGCGCAGTGGCGTCGGGCGCAGCCCGGCCCGCCGGTCCCTCGCCCTACCAGCCTGTCGTCGGATTGTTCCCGGAGGCCGGGCGATCATGACCGTCGCCATCATCGACTACGGGTCCGGCAACCTCCATTCGGCGCAGAAGGCCTTCGAGCGCGCCGTCCGCGAGGCCGGCCTCGAAGGTCCGGTCGTGGTCACGAGCGATCCGCACGCGGTGCTGGCAGCCGATCGGGTCGTGCTGCCGGGCGTCGGCGCCTTCGCCGATTGCCGCGCCGGCCTCGACGCCGTGCCCGGCATGGTCGAGTCGCTGGACGAAGCCGTCCGCCGCCGCGGCCGTCCGTTCCTCGGCATCTGCGTCGGCATGCAGCTCATGGCGGAGCGCGGGCTCGAATACGTGACCAGCCGCGGGCTCGGCTGGATTGCCGGCGACGTGACGATGATCGAGCCGTCCGACCCCGGGCTCAAGATCCCGCACATGGGCTGGAACACGCTGGCCCCCTGCCGCGACCATGCGCTGCTGTCGGGAATTCCGACGGGCGCGGATGGCTGGCATGCCTATTTCGTGCATTCCTACCACCTCGTCACGAGCGACGCGGCCAGCCTCGTCGCCACGACCGACTATGGCGGCGCGGTCACGGCGGTCGTCGGCCGCGACAACATGGTGGGGACGCAGTTCCACCCGGAGAAGAGCCAGCGTCTGGGGCTCGCCCTGATCACCAACTTCCTGAGGTGGCGCCCGTGATCCTGTTTCCCGCGATCGACCTGAAGGAAGGGCGCTGCGTTCGACTCGTCCAGGGCGACATGGCCCAGGCGACCGTGTTCAACGACGACCCGGCGGCGCAGGCGCTCGATTTCGAGCGGCAGGGCTTTTCCTGGCTGCACCTCGTCGACCTCGACGGCGCTTTCGCCGGCCGCCCGGTGAACGCGGCGGCTGTCGACGACATCCTGTCGCGCACGACGCTGCCGACCCAGCTCGGCGGCGGCATCCGCGACATGCGCACCGTGGAGGGCTGGCTCGCGCGCGGCGTCCGCCGCGTCATTATCGGCACCGCGGCCGTGCGCGACCCCGAATTCGTGCGCGAGGCGGCGCGGCTGTTTCCCGGCCGCATCGCGGTGGGAATCGACGCCCGCGACGGCCGCGTCGCCGTCGATGGCTGGGCGCACCTCTCCGAAATGTCCGCCGAAGACCTCGGCCGACGCTTCGAGGACGCCGGGGTCGCGGCGATCGTCTACACCGACATCGCCCGCGACGGCGTGCTGAAGGGCCTGAATATCGAGGCGACGCTGGCGCTGGCGCATGCCGTCGGAATCCCCGTCATCGCCTCCGGCGGCCTCGCGTCGATCGAGGACGTCAAGCGCATGCTCGAGCCCGATTGCGCGGTGCTGGAGGGCGCGATCACCGGCCGCGCGCTTTACGACGGCCGGCTCGATCCGCTCGCGGCGCTGGCCCTGATCGCCGCCCGCGCAGCGGCGGCGCCGCCTCCGGTCCGGGGGGCGAACCGTGCTTAAGGTCCGCGTCATTCCCTGCCTCGACGTGAAGGACGGCCGGGTCGTCAAGGGCGTCCAGTTCATGGAGCTCAGGGACGCCGGCGATCCCGTCGAGAGCGCCATCGCCTACGACGCGGCCGGCGCCGACGAGTTGTGTTTCCTCGACATCACCGCGAGCCACGAGAACCGCGGCACGCTGCTCGACGTGGTGACCCGGACGGCCGAGGCCTGCTTCATGCCGCTGACGGTGGGCGGCGGGGTGCGCACGGTGGACGACATCCGGGCCCTGCTGTTGGCCGGCGCGGACAAGGTGTCGATCAACACGGCGGCGGTGAATGACCGGCAGTTCGTGCGCCGGGCGGCCGAGAAGTTCGGCGTCCAGTGCATCGTCGTCGCCATCGATGCCAAGCGCGTCTCGGCCGACGGGGAGACGGAACGCTGGGAGATCTTCACACATGGCGGCCGCCGGCCGACCGGCATCGACGCGGTCGCCTTCGCCGAGGAGGTCTGCGATCTGGGCGCCGGCGAGATCCTTCTCACCTCCATGGACCGGGACGGGACGCGCGTCGGCTACGACGTCGCCCTGACCCGCGCCGTCGCCGACGCCGTGCCCGTTCCCGTCATTGCGTCGGGCGGTGTCGGTTCGCTCGACGATCTCGTCGCCGGCGTGACGGAAGGCCATGCCAGCGCCGTGCTGGCGGCATCGATCTTCCATTTCGGCCAGTACACCATCCGCGAGGCCAAGGAGCGGATGGGGACGGCCGGCATTCCGGTGAGGATGATCTGATGGCGTTCACCCTGGGCGAGCTGGAGGACTTCCTCGCCGTCCGCGCCAAGGCCGGCGCGGATCAGTCCTATACTGCGAAGCTGCTGGCCGCGGGTCCGCCGGTCGCCGCCAAGAAGCTCGGCGAGGAGGCGGTCGAGGCCGTGATCGCCGCCGTGCAGGGCGACTACCGGGCCCTGGTGATGGAAAGCGCCGATGTGCTCTATCATCTCTTGGTCGTGCTTCGCTCCCGCGGCGTCCCGTTGCAAGATGTGCTCGACGAGCTCGAACGCCGGACGGCGCAATCCGGGCTGAAGGAAAAGGCGTCGCGGCAGCCGGGCTAGGCCGGCCGCCGGCGCGGGGGTCGGGGTCGCCGGGATGGATGTGCGTTTGCCGCAGGCCGAACTCGAGGAAGTCTCGCCGTTCCGGACCTTCAGCCGCGACGAGTGGGCCGCGCTGCGCGCCGACACGCCGCTGACGCTGACGGTCGAGGACCTGATGCGGATCCAGTCGCTCAACGACCCGATCTCGCTCGAGGAGGTGGTCGCCATCTACCTCCCGCTGTCGCGCCTGCTGTCCCTCTACGTCGCGGCAACGCAGGGGCTGTTCAAGGCGACGCAGCGTTTCCTCCTCGCCGAGGACGGCAAGGTTCCCTATGTCATCGGCATCGCCGGCTCAGTCTCGGCCGGAAAGTCGACCACCGCCCGCGTGCTGCGCGCGCTGTTGTCGCGCTGGCCCAACACGCCGAAGGTCGACCTCGTCACCACCGACGGGTTCCTGCATCCCAACGCCGTGCTCCAGCGCGAGAACCTGATGGAGCGCAAGGGCTTCCCGGAGAGCTATGACGGCGCGGCGCTGATCCGGTTCCTGTCCCAGGTGAAGGCCGGCAAGCATCATGTCGAGGCGCCGGTCTACTCCCATCTCGTCTACGACGTCGTGCCCGGCGAGACGGTCGGCGTCGACAGGCCCGACATCCTCATCGTGGAGGGCCTCAACGTCCTGCTCCCGAGCCGCATGCCGCGCGACGGGAAGCCGGTGCCCTTCGTCTCCGACTTCTTCGACTTCGCGGTCTACCTCGACGCCGACGAGGACCTGCTGGAGAAATGGTACGTCCAGCGCTTCATGACACTGCGCGAGACGGCCTTCCGCGACCCGCGCAGCTACTTCAAGAAATACGCCCAGATCTCCGATACGGAGGCCGAGGCTACGGCGCACGCCATCTGGCACCGCATCAACCTGCCGAACCTGCGCGAGAACGTTCTGCCCACCCGCCCCCGCGCGGACCTGATCCTGACCAAGGGCGCGAGTCACCGGATCGAGCAGGTCGCGCTGCGCAAGCTGTGAATCGCGGAGCGTCCCGCCCGCCGGAGTGTTTCACGTGAATCACTCCGGCAGAGCCGGGGGCGGGCAGGAGCGTCAGACGGGGAGCCCGTTCTGCCGGGCGAGATCGCGCAGGCTGACCGCCGGCCGCGCGCCGATGTGCTGGATGATCTCGGCCGCCGCCAGGCCGCCGAGCCGCGCGCAGGTCACCCCGTCGAAGCCCCGCGCCATGCCGAACAGGACCCCCGCCGCGAACAGGTCGCCGGCCCCCGTCGTGTCGACCAGCGCGTCGATCGGATGCGCCGGCACCGCCTGCGTCTGCTCCCGGTCCACGATCAGGCAGCCCTTTTCGGAGCGGGTCACGATGCCGGTGACGCCCTCCTCCCGCAGCGCCGCCAGCGCGGTGTCGAAGTCGGCGGTGGTGTAGAGGCTCATCAGCTCGTGCTCGTTGGCGAAGACCACGTCGAGCATGCCCGAGCGCATCAGGCCGAGGAACTCGTCGCGGAACCGGTCGACGCAGAAGCTGTCGGAGAGCGTGATCGCGACCTGCCGACCGGCGGCATGAGCGATGTCGGCCGCACGGCGGAAGGCCTCCTTGGCCTGCTCGCGGTCCCACAGATAGCCCTCGAGGTAGACGAAGGCCGACGCCTCCACCGTCTCGCGGTCCACGTCGTCGGGGCCGAGATTCTGACAGGCGCCGAGATAGGTGTTCATCGTGCGCTCGCCGTCCGGCGTGACGAGGATGAAGCTGCGCGCCGTGGCGGGGCCGTCCTGCGCCGGTCCGGTGGCGAAGTGGACGCCGGTCGCCCGGATGTCGTGGGTGAAGGCCGCGCCTACCGCGTCGGCGCGCACCTTGCCGATATAGGCCCCGCGCCCGCCCAGCGAGGCGACGCCGACGATCGAGTTGGCGACCGAGCCGCCGGAGATGATCGTCGCCGGCCCCATGGCCGCATAGAGACGCTCGGCCTCCGCCTCGTCGATGAGGCGCATCGAGCCCTTGTGGAGGCCGTTTGCGATGAGGAAGTCGTCTTCGGTACGGGCGAGGACGTCGACGATGGCATTGCCGAGACCGAGGACGTCGAAGCGGGGCGCTGTCATGGGAACTCCGGATGAGGGCGACGGTCCCTTCGCATCCGGGCGGCTGCGAATCAAGCGCTACCGGCCGGTCTGTCGCCAAGGAGGGCGGCCAGCAGCGCCTCGATCCGCTCCGGCGGCAGCCCCGCGATGTCGCGCGCCAGCCGGTTCGCGAGCAGCGTCGCCTGCGGCGAGAGCCCCGCCGTGTCGATCACGACGCGCGGATGGGACACGTCCGCGAGGCGCTGGAGGTCCTCGGCGTCGTCCCAGATGACGTTGAAATACTGGATCACCCGCTGGACGAACCCCCAGTTCGGCCGGCCCCGCCGACCATGCTCCAGCGCCGACAGGTACGTCGGCGACACGCCGAGTTCTCCAGCCATCTCCTTGAGCGTCAGCCCGCGCTCGGCGCGCAGCGCCCGCAACCGCTCGCCGAACGGCGTCACACGCGGTCCCCCGGCGCGCGCCGCCGCCGCAGGCGGACGTAGAGCGCGCCGCCGCCGCCGTGATGAGCGACGGCCTCCTCGAAGCCGTTGACCACCGCGCGCAGCTCCGGCAGCCGCAACCAGTGCGGAACGGAGCGGCGCAGGACGCCGCGCTCCTCGAACAGACCAGCCCCGTCTGCCGCCGCCGCGCCCTTGCCTGTCACGACCAGCACGACGCTGTGACCGCGCGCCTGCGCGCCCATCAGGAACGACCGAAGCGCGTGATGGGCTTCGGCCTGGCGCATGCCGTGCAGATCGATCACCGCGTCGATGGGGTGGGTGCCGCGCGACAGACGCTGCCGCAGGCGGCGCTCGATCGGGACGATGGGCGGCATCGCCGGCGCGGGCGGCTTCGGCGCGGAGGTCGCCGGCCCGGCCTCCGGCTTTGCCTTTTTAGAGCGCGGTGCGGGCGGTGCGGGAGCGGCGGAAACCGGCGTGGGCTCGGGCGGCGGGGCGGCGGCTGCCGGCGGGTTCGACGGAGCGAGCGGCGCGATGTGACGGGTGACGTGCGTCCACAGCGCGTGCTCGTCGCTCGTCAGCATCCTCCGGCGCCGCTCCTTCACGGCAGGCTCCCGCGCGGCAGCAGGACGACGAAGTCCGGCCGGTGCCGCACCATCCCGGCGCGAAGCCCGGCTGCTGGCCCCGAGCCGAAGAACAGGTCCCCGCGCGCCGCGCCCACGATGGCCGAGCCCGTGTCCTGCGCCACGAGGAGCCGGGCGAACGGGCGCGGCGTCCCCTCGGGCGTCGGCAGGTCGAGGGCGATCCACACCGGCGTGCCGTAGGGCCAGACGGTCCGGTCGACGGCAAGCGAGCGGAACGGCGTCAGCGGCACGGATGCAGCCCCGATCGGTCCGTCATTAGGGTCGAGGTCGGAGCGCAGCGAAAAGAAGATGTAGGACCGGTTCAGCCGCATGATCCGGCGAGCCTCGGCGGGACGCGCGCGCAGCCACGCCTTCAGGCCTTCCAGATGCATCTCCTCGGGCGAGGCGTGCCCTTCCTGGACGATGACCCGCCCAATCGAGGTGTAGGGGTGCCCGTTCCGGCCCGCATAGACAAGGCGGCGGACCTGCCCGTCGGGCAGCCGCACCCGCGCCGAGCCCTGCACCTGCGTCAGGAACACCTCGACCCCATCGCGCAGATGAACCAGTTCGAGCCCCCGCCCGGCGAGCGCGCCGTCCTCGATGGCGGCACGGTCCGGATAGGGCTCGAGCGCGCCGCCGGTCGACCGGGCCGCGGTCAGCGCGGCGGGAAGCGGCGGCGGCGCGCCGTCCGGAAACGAGACGAGATCGGATGGGCGAGCCAGCACCGGCGCAGGAAATTCATCGCTACGCGTGAGCGAGCCATCAACCTCGGGCTCGTAATAGCCGGTGAGGAAGGGGTTTCCCTCGGCCGGGTCGACACGCCACGGTGTGAACCGCCGTTCGAACCATTCGCGGGCCGATGCCCGGTCGGTCGGGCCATCAGCCACCGCGTCGCGACAGGCGGCGAGCAGGGCATCGGATGGCGGGAGGCCGGGCCTCAGCTCGGGCCGGCCGGCGAGGATGCTCTCGCAGGTCCTGCGGAAACTCGCGAAGGCGGCGGCATGATCATCCGCCGCCCAGCCCTTCAGCGCTTCGAAGGCAACCGGCCGCAGGGTCGAACCCTGGGGTCCGGGTCGCTGTGTTGCGGATGCCGAGGACATGCCGAGCGCTCCGGCCAGGACCAGGATCGTTGCGCCCGGGCGCCAGCGCATGAACCCCTCAGTGACCGGCTTCCGTTGCAATCAGCCGCCAGTTGGGGTCGCGTGAACCGGCGTCGCGCGAGAACGTCCAGACGTCGGTCACATCGACAACCTTGTCCGGCGCGCCGTCGATCACGGTGTTGACGCGATCGTAGGTGGCCGTGATGAGCTTCGACAGGAAGCGCATGGTCACCTGCGCCTGCTTGCCCTTGAGCTGCGCGTCCACGAACTCGGCCTTGCCGATGGACACGAACGTCGTCTCGACACGCTCGCCGCGCTTCTCGCGGTCGCCGATCGCGCCGACGAAGCCGTCGAAGACATCCTTCGAAAGCAGGTCCTTCAGCGTCCGCCGGTCGCCCTGGG
>JAIYAB010000341.1 GCA_027489275.1 Hyphomicrobiales bacterium | reverse complement strand
TGGCACGGCCCCGGACAGAACCGGGCGGCTCTCCTCCCATTGTTTCAGCAGAGCACGGTCGAGGGCTTCCGCGAGAACTCCGACCAAGCCGCCCAGCGCTTCGGGTTCGTCGAGCGTTTCGATCCGCGAACGAAGGAGCTCGGCAACGTCCGAGACGTCCACGTGTCCGTCGCGCTTCGCGTCGACCAGTACGAAGGGCGAGCCCGGAACGTCGGTGCCGTCATCCGCGAAGCGGACCCTGAGGCGGTGGCGCGCGAAGGGGAACAGGTGGTCGCCCAGAACAAAGGCGAAGCCGTAGCGGCCGGTGCCCACGCCGGCGTCCGCGAGGTCCTTGCGCATGATGTTCGCGGTGGTCCGTGCCAGGACGGTGTCGCCCTCCACGAGCTCCACCACGACGCTGCGCTCGACGTCGGACACGTCATGCGCCCAGCCTTTGATCTCTTTGCAGCCGGTGATGTCGACGTGTCCGCGGAACAGACCTGAACCCACGTTTCGCCCTGCCTCCCGAAAAGAAGAGGTCCAGATCCGGGCACGTTGCGGCGCCCACAACCGAACCGTTCATGAGGTTGTGCGGCAGGAATTCGCAATCATTAGTAATCGAATTGAGGCGATATCCGGACTTCCGGGAGTTAGGTAATCGAAGCGTTTACCAGCGAGAGCGCGGCGGGAAGACATTTCGTGTCGAGGTCGTATCCCGAGACGATGCTGTCACGCGCCGCTGCCCTGACGGGATTGGCGCGGCCAGCGTCGGCGAGCCCGCGGCACACGGCCTCCACCAGCGCGCCCTGATCGAAGAAGCCGACCAGCATGCCGTTCTCGCCGTTGCGCACGACGTCCGAGACGGGCGCGGTATCGGACGCGACGAGATACGCGCCGCAACTCATGGCCTCCAGCATCGACCACGACAACACGAATGGATAGGTGAAGTAGACGTGCACGCGCGAGAGTTGCAGCGCGCCGATATAGGCGTCGTAGGGCACGCGCCCGAGAAAATGAACGCGGCCGAGGTCCAGCCTGTCTCCCACCTCGTCAAGCATCGCGCGCTTCCATGTGCGCAACCGGGCGGGCGGGAGACCGTATGACACGTCGTCGCCGCCGATGACGAGCACCTGCGCCTCCGGCCGCCTCTTCAGGATGTCGGGCAGGGCCCGCATCAGCCTGTGGAACCCGCGGTAGGGCTCCAGGTTGCGCGCGACATAGGTGAGTACCTCGTCGCCGCTCTGGACGAACCGCCCGTTGGGAAGTTCGAGGCGGACGCCGTCGTGCGGCGCAAGGCGCCTCGTGTCGATGCCCTCGTGGAGGATGGCGATGCGGCCTCGGATGTCCGCGGGAAAGCGGCTTGCCTGCCATGCCGTGGGCGCGACCAGAACATCGCTTTGCGCGGCCGAGAGCAGAACCGCCGCATTGCGGGCGCGCAGCGCGGCCTGCACCGCCATGAGATCGGATCCCGGCCCCGGCGTCACAGCGGGAAACTCGGGATCGAAGTTCACGTCCGCACCCTCGAAGCTGAAATAGAATTCGAGGTAGGACACGTACTTGGCTGCCGGAAACACGTCGCGCAGGTAGAGCAGTTCGCCCCACCCCGTGTGCCCGACGACGGTGTCGGGGGTGAACCCCGCCGTCCTCAGGCGCATGGCCGCACGGGCGACCGCCTCGCCCCGGCGGCTGTCGAGCACGAAGCGTCCGGCAATCCGGTCCTCGATCCGCGCCGGCGTCTCGATCTCGTAGCGTTCGAGCGTCACGCCGCTCATCGGCTTGGCCGTGGCGCTGCCAATCGCGGCGACCGACCAGCCGTCCCGCCGGCCGAGGTCTCGGGCGAGATGCAGGAACTGCCCGGGAAAATTCGTATGGACGAAAAGAACGCGACGCATGCCTGCAGCTTCATCCTTCGGGATTTGCATCAAGTTGATGCATCAAATCACCGGAGGTCATTGCAACTGTTTAACCCGATTGCACCAACATGCGTTCACAGGTTGTAGCGGGTCATCGCGCCGCCGGCCTGTTCCCATCACGGCTCCGCGGTCGGCGGGCCGACACGATCGTGCGCAGAGGTTCCGTCATCATGAGCGAACGCATCTCCACCGTCCTGCTGAGCGTTCCCAGGGGGCTGCACGTCCTGCGCTATGTCGGCGCGAAGGACATGAAGCGGCCGCCGCGCGTCGTGATCGCAGGCCGGCCCGGCTTCTCGGAAGGCGTCGAGTTCATGTTCGCTCCGGATGCGGTGGACCGGACCCTGGCCCGCTTCGGCGACTGCGCGGTCATTCTGGCTCCCCATGCCAGCGTTCTCCTCGTCACCTCCATCGGCCAGCCCCAGAGCGTTTCGCCGGATGTCCAGCTCCAGCTGGACCCGCTCGACCGCGACGCGAAGCCCGCGAACAAGGACAAGGAGAAGGCCCCTGCTCCGGCCGCTGATCGCGTGAAGCCGGCCGGCGTGTTCGCCGCCAGCGGCCATGTCAGCCAGCGCGGCGATGTCACGGCCGATGCCGCAGGGTGGCTCGGCTCCCCCGGGAGCGACAACCGCATCGAAGGATTCTCCATCGCCTGGATCGATTCCGTGAAGGGCCTGCGTCTGGGCTACGGATGCGAGATGCCGGGCCGCGGCCGCCATGCGGCCCGGGTTCCGGGCCAGCTCGTCGGCACGAAGGGCCAGGCGACTCCCATCACGCGCGTGTTCTTCGAACTGAACGGCTCGGCTGCATCGGAGTACGAACTGGTGGTGGCCGCGGCGTTCGGCGGCGAACTCGTCCCCACCCGCAACGGCACCAAGGTGGAACTCTCCGGGGCGACCGGGCAGGAACCGCTGACGGCGCTCAAGGTCGACCTGCGGGCGCTCTCGCCCGAGGCCACGGCGGTCACGTCCGGCCTCGTGGTACCCGGCCAGGAGACTCTCGGCTGGAAGGGCCTCACACCGCCCACGGAACGCAGCCGCGTGCGCGTGTTCCGGGCGTCGTCTCTCGGCAAGCCGCAGTAGCCCCGCTCGCACCGCTCGGAAAAGACCGGCGTGACCCTGGACGCATCGGCATCGCACACCCTCGAACGCGGGGGCGGGAGCGCATCGGCCGGCGGCGACGCCGAGGCGGGTTGCGCGCCGCCACGACCTCGTCTGGTGCTGAACGTCGGCAGCGGGCCCGCGCGCCGCGACAAGCTGCACCCGGCGTTCCACGGCGCGCAGTGGCACGAGATCAGGCTCGACCTCGACATTCGGGTCAGGCCCACCTTCGTCGCGTCCACGGCGAACCTGGGGTGCCTGCGCGACCGAAGCCTCGACGCGATCTGGTCCTCCCACAACATCGAGCACCTCTTCGAGCACGACGTGCGTTCGGCCATGGTCGAGATGGCCCGCGTGCTCAGGCCGGACGGCTTCGCCCTCATCACGACGCCTGACATCGTCAAGGTGGCGGCGGAGATCGCCGCGGGGCGGCTCGAGGAGACGCTGTACGTGTCGCCGGCCGGGCCCATCGCGCCGATCGACGTGCTCTTCGGATTGCGCACGTCCATAGCGGCCGGCAATCATTTCATGGCGCATCGCACGGCCTTCTCCGCCCCGCGTCTCGGACGGCTCCTCGTCGAGGCCGGGTTCGCCGAGGCGCGCGTCTGGGACGGCGATGGCTTCGACCTGTGGGCGCTCGGCCTTATGCCGCAGGCGGACTTCGGGGCCATCGCGGCGTCGATGCGGACGGACGCGCCGGCCTGAGCCGCCGCCCCCTGCGCGCCGCTTCCCTCCTTCAGGACTGCCACCGACCGGGTTCAGGCGCATGGCCGACGCCCGTCGGCCGATGCGGCCACGAGAAAGGGCCGCCCGTTGCCGGGCGGCCCTTCGTCTGCAGGTCGCCTCGACCGGCTCAGGCGGCTACGGCATAGCCCTTGCCGACGAGCCCCATGACGCGCTCGAAGTCCGGGCCCTTCTCGACGAGCGGCCAGGTCCGCGGGAACTCGCCGTTGGCGTCGGGCTGCACGGCATCCTCGGACCCGTAGAGGTCCACGTACTCCTGCCAGTTCGCGAACATGCGGCGGCTGTTGTGGTTGGAGTAGGTCTCGGTGGGCGCGCCGTTGGCGAAGATCACGTCGTGGCCGTCGAGCTCGACGTGGAAGTACTCGATCAGCTGCAACTCACGGTCACGGATGATCGTGTCGCCGTTGACGAGGTCCTCGGCGCGCACGAACACGCCGTCGAAGAACATCGCGTGCTTGGCCGACAGGGTGAGGTCCCGGTCGGGGCCGTTCGGTCCGAGGGCGCCGGCACGGATGAGAACCGGGCTGGCCTCGGAGTTCGCGCCGACGAAGCGACGCTGGAACGACCGGCGGCCGATCCACTTCACCGGGCGCGCCACGCCGTCCATGTTCACGACGAGATCGCCGATCGCGAGGTCCTCGACGGCGACGCTGCCGTCGGGGGTTGAGATCAGGGTGCCGCGCTGGAAGCAGGCGTAGACGTTCTTGCCGAACTCGAGGGAACCTTCCTTGACGTTCTCGACCGTGATCGAGTCCCCCTCGTCATCACCCCAGGTGATGATGGCGTTGCCGTCCTGGTAGACGATCTGGACGTCCGAGGGATCGTCCACACCGGTCAGGCCGACCAGGTCGATGATGTCCTCTTCCGTCTTGAAGTTCTCGATCGTGTCATTGCCGACGTCGTCATCGTTGTAGAGGAAGAGGTCGGCGCCGGAGCCGCCATTCAGTTCGTCGTCGCCTTCGCCGCCTTCCAGCGTGTCGTCGCCGCTGCCGCCGGCGAGTTCGTCGTCGCCTTCGCCGCCGGACAGGAAGTCAGTACCGCTTCCGCCCTTCAGCTCGTCGTCGCCCTCGCCGCCATAGAGGGAGTCGCTCCCGCTACCGCCGCTGATCTCGTCGTCGCCCCCTTCACCGAAGAGTTGGTCATCTCCCCCCTTCCCCTTGATCAGGTCCGAGGTGGGCGTGCCGTTGAAGATGTTGTCTTCGCTGTTACCGTTGAAGTCTGCCATTTGGGTTCTCCATCTCACATGCTGTTGAGGACACTACCGCTCAGGATCAGCTGTTGATCGCGATGTGAATGTGCTCGTCGGCATCGGTGAGCTTGGTGACGAGATCTGCAGCAATGTACTTCTTCTCGATGATCTCTCCGTTAGCGGCGACGAATGCATCGACGTAGTCGTTGAGTTCGTCGTTCGTCCACGGATCGTCATCGAATGCGTTATTCACGAGCGTGGCAACGAAGCCCTTGATCTCGGCCTTGCTGGCCGTCGCTTCGTCGAGGCCGAGCGCGCCGTCGGCATCGATCTGGGCCGCCACCTCGGCGAGGTCGGGCGTCGTGCTGAACAGATCGAGCGCGCTGCGCAGGTCCGCGATGCTCGGGTCCTTGTCCGTCAGCATCTGGAAGAGGCGAGCCACGTCAGCCTGTCCCTCGGTGTCCACGGTGATCAGCACGCCGTTGTCGAGCTTGGTGTACTCGACGTCCTCGATGGTGCTGCTGCCGTCGGTCCAGGCCCCGTCCTCGAACTCGAAGTCGGAGGCGTCGCCCTTGAGGACCGCGACGTCGAAGCCGGATCCGCCGTTCACGGTGGTGTCGCCGACGCCGCCGTAGATGCTGTCGTCGCCTTCGCCGCCGTAGATCTCGTCGTCGCCGCTGTCGCCATACAGCGTGTCGTCGCCGTCGCCTCCGTTGATCACGTCGTCGCCGGCGCCGCCGTTGATGCGATCGTCGCCATCGTCGCCGTTGACCTCGTCGTCGCCCTTGCCGGCCGAGATCCTGTCGTCGCCGTCGCCGCCGAAGACGACGTCGTCGCCGCGGCCCGTGGTGACCGTGTCGTTGCCCTTGTAGGCGTCGACCGTGATGCCGGCGTTGTCGTCATCGGCCACAATGACCAGCTTGTCGCCGAGGGTCGTCATGCCGACGAACTGCTCGGTCAGGCCGTCCAGAGTCGCCGAGACGCCATCGCCGTCGCTCGCCGTGTCGTCGAACAGGATGATGGGAGCTTCGTCGAGGTTCGCGAAGCCGGTGCCTTCGAGGACGTAGGCGCCGCCATAGCCCTCCGTATCGAAGTCCTCGCCGTCCTGGTCCATCGGCTGGAAGTCGATGTTGAAATCATCGGGATCCGGGTCGGAGTCCTCGATCAACGATCCGATCGCGCCTTTGACCGCCGCGCGGAACTCGCCGTTGTAGCGTCCCAGTACCGTGCTGAGGGATCCCTGATCCCCGCCTTCGAACGAGTAGGTATAGTTTGCCATTTTTTCGACCTTCCCTGACTTTTTCGACCTGTCATGCGAGCGCGCCGGAACGCGCTCCACCTGCGGCTCTGATCTTTGTGCCCGTCACAACTCAAAGCTGTACGGCAATGCGGGAGGCCTGTTAAGTCGCCTCTTCAAGACGTAATGATGTATATTTGCTCAAACATTATCTAAAAACACTTTGTATTTCTGATTTATCACGCATCGCCGCTGCATATACATCTTTCTTCCCACGAAATGATCGTCTCTCTACTATTATTAATTCCTATATCTCGGCACGTAACCAAGCGTCTGATGCGGCTATTGATGTGTGTTAACACTTTTTTCTGGAGCTCCTTTCTTCTTCGTTCGG
>JAIYAB010000235.1 GCA_027489275.1 Hyphomicrobiales bacterium | reverse complement strand
TCTCCGGCCAGGACTATTGGCCCGAGCGCCTCGGCCGCCAGCATTTCTACGCCCCTGTCGAGCGCGGCTTCGAGCGCGACATCCGCAAGCGCCTCGAGTGGTGGGAAAAGCTGTGGCAGGAGCGGCGCGGGGAGGGGGCGGAACCGGAGCGATGATGGCGACCGTGCTGGTCTTTCTCGGCGGCGGAATCGGCGCCGCCTTGCGTCATGGCGTGAACGTGGCCGTCGCGCGCTGGCTCGGCACGGGGTTTCCGTGGCATACGCTGGCGGTGAACGTCGTCGGGTCGCTGGCGATGGGGCTGCTGGTCGGCTGGCTTGCGCTGCGCGCGGAGGCCAACTGGTCGCAGCCGATGCGGCTGTTCCTGACGACAGGGATCTGCGGCGGGTTCACCACCTTCTCGGCCTTCTCGCTCGATGCCGTGCTCCTGTGGGAGCGCGGCGAGACGGCGGCGGCGGCCGTCTACGTCGCGGCGTCCGTTGCCGCGTCGATCGCCGGCCTCGTGGCCGGGCTCATCCTGATGCGGAGCATGTCATGAAGACGACGGGACGCGGCCCAGGCGGCGGACGAGGCCCGGCCGGCAAGGCCGGAACCGGCGGCAAGGCGGGCCCCGGCGGCCGCGCCGGTCGCGGCAAGCCCCCGCTGCGCGGCAAGGCCGGTCCGGGAGCGGGTCCGCGGCCGCCCTCACGCGCGGCGGCGTCCTCCGTCCGCGATGACCGTGACCAGCGCCCGGCCTCGACCAAGCGCGCGGGGACACGCCCGCCAGCCGCGCCGGCGCGTCCCGCACGGCCCACCGGCCTGCCGCGCGTGCCGCCGCCGCCGCCGCGCGTTGCCGAGCCGGCGGAAGCCCCGGCGCCCCCGCCCGCCACCCTGGGCGTCCAGACCGTCACCGTGACCGGCGACGAGGCCGGCATGCGGGTCGACCGCTTCCTGGAGGCGCGGTTCCCGGGGCTGTCCTTCAGCCACATCCAGCGCATCGTCCGCAAGGGCGAGCTGCGAGTGAACGGCAAGCGGGTCGAGACGAAGGACCGACTCGAGGCTGGGCAGGCGGTGCGGATTCCTCCGCTGGCTGTAGAGAAACCGAAGGAGGGGCCGCGCGCGTCCAAGGCGGACGACGAGACGCGCCAGTTCCTGAAGTCGCTCGTGCTGTTCGAAGACGAAGACGTGATGGTGCTCAACAAGCCGTTCGGGCTCGCCGTGCAGGGCGGCTCCGGCACGACCCGGCACGTCGACGGCATGCTCGCCGCACTGACCGACGCCAAGGGCCAGAAGCCGCGGCTCGTGCACCGGCTCGACAAGGACACCGCCGGCTGCCTCGTCGTCGCCAAGACGCGCTTCGCGGCTGCGGCCCTCGCGAAGAACTTCCGCTCGCGCGACACGCGAAAGGTGTACTGGGCGCTCGTTGCCGGCGTCCCTCGCGTCAAGCAGGGCCGCGTGTCCACCTATCTCGCCAAGGGCGAGGACGACGAGGGCGACGCGAAGATGCAGATCGCCCGTCATGGCGACGAAGGGGCGAGCCACGCCGTGACCTACTATGCCGTCGTGGAAACCGCCGCGCAGAAGCTGGCATGGCTATCGCTGCGTCCCGTCACCGGCCGCACTCACCAGTTGCGCGCGCACGCAGCCCACATCGGCCATCCGATTGTCGGGGATCCCAAGTACTTCGACATTGAGAACTGGGAGTTGCCGGGCGGAATCCAGAACCGCCTGCACCTGCTTGCACGACGGATCGTGGTCCCCCATCCTCGCGGCAAGGGCCTGATCGATGTCACGGCGCCGCTGCCGCCGCACATGCAGCAGTCGTGGAACCTCCTCGGCTTCGACACGAAGCGCTACGATCCCATCGAGGAAGCGCCGTCCGAATGAAAAAGGGCGGCGCCGCGTTGCGACGCCACCCTTTTGCAGTCATCGGGAGGAGGGCAGTCCCCCGTGGCAAAGCCCCGGCTCATGCCGGTCAAGAACAGTCCCTGAAATCGTGCAGATGCTCAGATCGAAGCTGGGCATCGGGGAAACCGACGCGCCCGCTCCGGTATGCGTGGGCTCGACGTTACTTCGTCAACGGGATCGTCGAACGCGTGACGTCGAGATGATCCACGATGTGATCGATCGCTCCATCGATCGCATCGACTGCCATTGCGCTGATGATGGCCATTGCGCCCACCAGTGCAGCGTATTCGACCGCAGCAAAACCATCCTCCGACTGGAGGAAACGCTTGAAAAGACCCATGACCCTAAACCTTTGTTTTTATGTCTTTTGTCAGTGCGCAAAACTGCACTTGACGTACGCAAGATAGAGTTCCGTTTGTAAATCAGCCGTTATCGGGATCGCTGGATTCAAGGGCTGACCCGGCATTTCTTGCCCGGTCGGGGCGCTGGGCGCCGTCGATTGCCGCCACCGTTAGAATTTTATGACTGTTGTCATTGATGGCGCACGCCAGACGCAAACGCTTCGGTAGCGCTGGACACGCGCGGCCCGCTGCGCCAGATCAGGTCGCCGAGGAGTCCGACCATGGCTGACGACCTTTCCGATCTGTTCTTTCGTGACGGGCCGCCGCGCATGAGCCCGCTCGACGCGGCGCGCGCCGGCGCGCAACCGGCATTGCCGCGGCGCTTCTACAAGCAGGCTGGCGTCGTGCAGGTCCCGGAGGGATACGTGCTCACGCTCGACGGCCGTCCGGCGCGCACCCCCGCAAAGGCGCCGCTCGCCCTGCCGAGCCCACGCGCGGGTGAGGCGGTCGCGGCCGAGTGGGACCGTCAGGCCGACCTGATCAATCCCGCGACGATGCCGCTGACGCGGCTGGCCAACACCGCCATCGACGGCGTCGCGAAGCGCCGCGCGGATGTGGCGGCGGAGGTGGCGCGCTACGGCGGCTCCGATCTTCTGTGTTACCGCGCGGCGGATCCCGAGCGGCTCGTCGCCCGGCAGGCGGCTGCCTGGGATCCCGTCCTCGCCTGGGCCGAGCAGGCCCTCGGCGCCCGCCTCGTTCTGGCCGAAGGCGTGATGTTCGTCGCTCAGCCCGAGCCGTCGCTTGCCGCCATCGCCGCCGCCGTCGACCGCTTGTCCGATCCCTTCGCCCTCGCGTCGGTGTCGACGATGACGACCCTGACCGGGTCGGTCATTCTGGCGCTCGCCGTCGCGCATGGCCGCCTGTCGCCGCAGGAGGCCTGGGTGGCGGCCCATGTGGACGAGGATTTTCAGATGGAATTGTGGGGCGAGGACGACGAGGCGATGCAGCGCCGCGCCGCGCGCTGGCGCGAGATGGAGGCGGCAGCGCTGTTGCTGGCGTCGCTGTCGCTCTCCACATAAGGTCGGCGCGCGCCGCTGGAGGCCCGGCCCCTCGTGGCCAGCGGTCGACTTCGACGACACCTGACATCCCCCGAGCCTGGAGTTCACCCATGGATCATCCCAAGGTCGTCTACACCGCCCACGCCTCCGCCACCGGCGGGCGCGACGGGCGCGCCGTGTCGTCTGACGGCGTCGTCGACGTCAAGCTGTCCGTGCCCAAGGAGATGGGCGGAGCCGGCGGCGCGGCGACGAACCCGGAGCAGCTCTTCGCCTCCGGCTACTCGGCATGCTTCCTCGGCGCGGTGAAGTTCGTCGCCGGCAAGCAGGGCGTGAAGATCTCCGACGACGCGAAGGTCTCGGCCGCCGTCGGCATCGGCCCCATCCCGACGGGCTTTGCGCTGAAGGTCGATCTCTCGGTCTCGCTGCCCGGCGTGGAGCGCTCCGTCGCCGAGAAGCTGGTCGCCGATGCCCACATCGTCTGCCCCTATTCCAACGCGACCCGCAACAACGTCGAGGTTTCGCTGACGGTCGTCTGATCGGGCAGGAGCCGGGCGTCCGCGCCCGGCTCCCCTTTCCCAAAGCCCGCGCCTCCCCATTCCGTCGCAGTGCACCATGCGCGCCGTGCGTGCTAAGCAGGTGCCGAACGCCACGCCGACGTGGCAGCGACGCAAGGGCAGCCCCCATGAAGGACATCCTCGAGAAGCTCGACCAGCGCCGCGCCGACGCCAAGCTCGGCGGTGGTCAGAAGCGCATCGACGCGCAGCACGCGCGCGGCAAGCTCACGGCGCGCGAGCGCATCGAGCTGCTTCTCGACAAGGGCTCCTTCGAGGAGTTCGATACCTTCGTGCAGCATCGCTGCACCGATTTCGGCATGGAGAAACAGGCCAAGATCCCTGGCGACGGC
>JAIYAB010000405.1 GCA_027489275.1 Hyphomicrobiales bacterium | reverse complement strand
TCAAGGAATGGGTGCGCGGCAGCCACGCGGTCCTGGAGCGCAACGCCAATTACTGGGACAAGCCGAAGCCCTATCTCGACCGCGTCGTGATCCGCTTCATGCCCGATGCAGCCGCGCGGGCGGCGGCTTTCGAGGCCGGCGATCTCGATCTCGGCAGCAGCGCGCCGGTCCCGCTGGCCGACCTGCCGCGCTTTGAAAACGACCCACGCTTCGCCGTGGTGCGCAAGGACTTTGCCTACTCCGGCGCGCAGCACCAGATCTTCTTCAACCTCGAGACCGAGGTGCTGAAGGACAAGCGGGTGCGCGAGGCGGTCGCCCATGCGCTCGATCTCGACCGGATGGTCGAGACCGTGTTCTACGGCGCCGCCAAGGTGTCGCCCTCGCCCGTCAGCGTCGCGCTCGGTCCATGGTTCGACACCTCGATCAAGCCTCGCGCCTTCGACACGGCGAAGTCCGAGAAGCTGCTCGACGAGGCCGGCCTGCCGAAGAAGGCGGACGGAACGCGCGTGCAGTTGCGCCTTCTGATCAACCCCTTCATCGACGCCCGCCTCGCCGACTTCGTGCGCCAGTCGCTGCGCCGCGTCGGCATCGACGCGGTGATCCAGCCGCGTGAATTCGCCGCCTATGTGAAGCAGGTCTACGGCGACCGGCAGTTCGACATGATCATCGAGTCGCTGTCGAACGTGTTCGACCCGACGGTCGGCGTGCAGCGCGGCTACTGGTCGAAGAACTTCAAGCCGGGCCTGCCCTTCTCCAACTCCGCCCGCTACGAGAGCCCCGAGGCCGACCGCCTGCTGGAAGCCGCAGCGGTTGAGATCGACCCGGCCAAGCGCAAGGCCCTGTTCCGGGAGTTCCAGCAGCTCGTCTTCAAGGACATCCCCTCGGTCGATCTGCTGTCGCCGCTCGAGGTGGTCATCGCCAACAAGAAGCTGCGCAACTACGCGGTCGGCGCTGAGGGCGTCGGCAGCAACTGGGCGGACGCGTACTTCGTCGCCAACTGATGCAATACGTCGTCAGCGGTTCAGGCCGCTGACGACATCCCGGGCCGCGGCCATCGCCCGATCGACGACATCGACCGCCCGGTCGATGTCGTCTTCCGTATGAGCGGCGCAAACGAACCACAGATGCCGCGGGTGCAGCAGGATGCCCTCGCGCATGGCGAGCGCTTAGGCGAAGTCCGACAGCGCGGCGTTCACCGCGGGATCGGGATCGACGAAGCGCAAGAAGGGCATCGCCGGCGCGGAGGCCGACATCACGGCGCTGAGCAAGGTGGTGGCAACCCGGCTCTCACGGCCCGGCTGGGCTGCAGCGACCAAGCTGCCGCGGCGCCAGCGGGCAGGCTAGGGTCTCGACGATCGTGCCGCCGCGGCCGATGCGGTCGAGCTTCCCAGCCATTGCTCCCCCTGCGAGTCTCCATGCTGCAATTCCTGGCCACCAGTACGCCGTTCTTCGCCGTCATCGGCCTTGGCGTGCTGTGCGCCCGGCGCGGACTGTTCTCCGGCGAGGCCGTGAGGATCCTCAACACCTATGCCTTCATGGTCGCCACGCCTGCCATGGTGGTTCGCGTGATGGCGCGCCAGCCGGTCGCCGAGCTATGGTCATGGCCCTATTTTCTTGCGCTGGCAGCCATCGGCGCGGGCGTTCTGGTTTCGGGCCTGGTCATCGGACGACGGTTCGGAGGCCTTTCGGGGCCGGTCGCCGTTACCCGCGCGCAGTGCCTCGTCGGCGGCAACTTCGCCTTCCTCGGAATTCCACTGATGCTGGCCTTCCTGGGCGAGCGCGCCGCGCCGGCCATCGCGATCGGCCTCGTCTGCGACACGGCCGTGGTGGTGCCCCTGTCGATCGGCCTCATCGAGGCCGCCCGCGGCGGCGGCGCGCCGCTGGCGATCGCGTCGCGGCTGCTGCGGGGGACGGTGCTCAATCCATTCATGCTGTCGGTGGCGGTGGGACTGGCCCTGTCGCTTCTCCACGTTCCGCTGCCGGAACCCGTCGACCGCTTCCTGCTCTTTCTCGGCGCCTCCGCGGCGCCGGCCGGCGTGTTCGCGCTAGGCCTTGCCCTGCACGGCTGGATGGGCCCCGGCATGCTGGCGGGTGCGCCGCTCGCGCTGGCCAAGGTCACGCTGCACCCTCTGCTGGCGTGGCTGGTCCTGTCCGTTGTCCTGGAGCTCGATCCGTTCTGGGTGGCCGCCGGTGTGCTCTACGCGGCCCTGCCCGTCGCCGCCAACGTGTTTCTCATCGCCGAGCGGTACGACACGGACAGCCGCGCCGCCGCCTCGGCGATCTTTCTGTCGACGGTGCTGGCCGTGCTCACATTCCCCATTGCAGCGTGGCTGACGGCGCCCTGAGGCGCGCCAGCCACGCCCGGGGCAGCATTATTTCTTGCCGTGCCTGGCCTTCCACGCCTCGTACTCCGGGCGCGCGTCGTCGTGGAGCGGGTAGTAGCGACGCAGGTCGCCGCCCTGCGAGAGCATTTCGCGGGAGAAGTCCTCCCACTCGTGGTGCTTGTTCGCCTCGTCGATGCAGCGCTCAGCCCAGGTCACTGGCACCACCACCGCCCCGTCGTCGTCCGCGACGATGATGTCGCCCGGCATCACCGTCACGCCACCGACCGCGATCGGTTCGTTGACGGCGAACGGCATCAGGTCCGTCTGGGTGTGGAAGTTCGGGGTGACGCCCCGGATCCACAGGCCGAGATCGAGGTCGCGGGCGTTCGGCCAGTCGCGGATGCAGCCGTCGATGACGAGCCCCGCACCGCCGCGGCCCTTGAAGTAGGTGAGCATCATCTCGCCAAACACACCGCTCTTCATGTCGGCGCGCGCGTCGACGACGACCATGTCGCCCGGCTTCACGTGGTAGAGCACGTGGCGGTGCAACTGCTTCTCGGGGTCGAGATACTCGCCGTCGCCATAGAGGTCCTCGCGCTTCGGCATGAACTTGAGCGTCAGCGCCGGCCCCGCCGCCACCGCGCCCTTGTTCCAGGCCACCGGGCCGACGATGTGAGAATTGCGGATACCCATCCGTGCGAGCGTGCCGGTGATGGTCGCCGCGCCGATGGCGCGCAGCGCGTCCACGACCGCCTGTGGCGGGCGCACGATGTCCTTGGTCTGGATCATGGTCAGTGTCCTTGTGTGCCGGGCCCGTCCCGCGGGCCGGGTCCCTATTCCGGCGGCAGCGCCATTCCCGTGTCGCCGTCGAAGAGGTGGAGCTTGTCCTGGTCGAAGAGAACCTGGACGGTCTGGTTGGGGGCAAGCCGCACGGTCGGCGGCACGCTGACGACGATGGTCTCCTCGCCGATCTTGACGTGGACGAAGGTCACGTCGCCGGTCGGCTCCACCGTGTAGACGAGCCCCGGAATGGTCAACGCGGATGCTTCGTCGATCAGGCGGATGGTGCTGTGGCGCGCGCCGAAGATGACCGACTTCGAGCCCGCCGCGCGGGTCCGCCGGGCATTGCGGGCCGAAAGCTGGAAGCGCCATCCGGCCGCGTTCTGCAGGAAGGCATCGTCGCCCGCGTAGGACGCCTCGGCCTTGACGAGGTTCATGGCCGGGGAGCCGACGAAGCCGGCGACGAAGGTGTTCACCGGCGTCTCGAACACCACCTCCGGCCGGTCGTACTGCTGCAGGATACCGCCGTTCATGACGGCCATCTTGTCGGCCATCGTCACCGCCTCGAGCTGGTCGTGGGTGACGTAGATGACCGTGGCGTTGAGGTCCTGGTGGAACCGCTTGAGCTCCGAGCGCATCTGCACGCGCAGCTTCGCGTCGAGGTTGGACAGCGGCTCGTCCATGAGGAACACCTTGGGATCGCGCACCAGCGCGCGCCCCAGCGCGACGCGCTGCTGCTGGCCGCCCGACAGCTCGCGCGGGCGGCGTTCGAGCAGATGCGTGATGTCGAGGACGCGCGCGGCCTCGCGGATCTTGCGGTCGATCTCGTCCTTCGGCGCCTTGCGCATCTGCAGGGGGAAGGCGAGGTTCTTGTAGACGGTCTTGTTGGGATAGAGCGCGTAGTTCTGGAAGACCATCGCGATGTCGCGGTCCTTCGGGTCGAGATCGTTGACCTGCCGGTCGCCGATGTGGATCTCGCCCCCCGTGATCTCGATGAGCCCGGCCACGAGGTTCAGCGTCGTCGTCTTGCCGCAACCGGACGGGCCCACCAGCGCCACGAACTCCCCATCCTCGATCGTCAGCGAGACGTGGTCGACCGCCTTGAAGGGGCCGTAGGTCTTCACCACGTCCCGCAGTCTCACCTGTGCCATGCGCAAAGTCCTTCGTCGGCGTCGATGCTGTGGGGGATGCGGGCGGCAGTCACGACTTCACGGCGCCCTCGGTCAGCGCCTTCACGAAGTACTTCTGCAGCACCAGGAATAGCGCCACGACCGGCACGCTCATGATGAACGATGCGGCCATCAGGCCGGGCCAGTTCGTGGCGTACTCGGCGAAGAAGCGTTGCAGGCCGACCGGCAGCGTGAGCTTCGACTTGTCGTTCAGAAAGGTCAACGCATAGACGTACTCGTTCCAGGCCATGATGAACGAGTAGATCGCCGTGGCGATGATGCCAGGGGAAGACAGCGGCATCACGATCAGCAGGAACGCCTGGAAGCGCGTCGCCCCGTCGATGCGCGCGGCCTGCTCCAGCTGCGGCGGGATATTGTCGTAGAAGCCCTTCAGGAGCCAGATCGACAGCGGCAGGCCGAAGGTGAGGTAGGTCAGGATCAGCGAGAACTGCGTGTTCACCAGTCCCAGCCACCGCATCATGATGAACAGCGGCATCAGGAACACCACCGCCGGGAACATGTTGCGCAGCAGGACCGAGTAGAACAGCAGGTTGCGTCCCGGGAACCGGAACCGGGAGAACGCGTAGGCCGCCGGCACGGCGACGATGACGCCGAGCACCGTCGTGGCGAACGACACCCACAGGCTGTTGAGCATGTAGCGCAGGAACTCGCGTCCCAGTTCGCTCGTCGGCAGCAGGAGCTTCAGGTACTCCTGCATCGTGGGATTGGACGGCCACCACTCCGGCGGGTACTGCACCGCCGCGAACTGCGTCTTGATGGACGTGATGAACATCCACGTCATCGGCAGCAGCGAGAACAGCGTCAGAACCGCGATGAAAACGTTGCCGGTCGTGACCCATGGGTCGCGCTTGCGCTTGCGCAGCACCGGCTCGAGGCTCTCCAGCGCCTGGCGTTCGGTCTGCGCGTTCATGCCGGGGTCCTTTCGTCGCCGCTGGTCAGCGCGCGGACGTAGAAGTAGCCGAGCCCCATCATCACGATGAACAGGATCACCGAATACGCCGAAGCGAGCCCGAAACGGATGCGGCCGAAGGCGATCTGGTAGATGTGCGTGATCCAGATCTCCGAGGCGCCGGCCGGGCCGCCGCCGGTCATGATCCAGGGGATGGTGAAGCTGTTCAGGTTCGTCACCAGCAGCAACAGCACGGTGACGAGCGTCACGCCCTTCACGTGCGGCAGCGTGACGTGCCAGAAGCGCTGCAGCGCGTTGGCGCCGTCCACCTGCGCCGCGCGCAGCAGCTGTTCGGGCACGGTCTGCAGACCGGCCAGCATCATGATCATGGCGAAGGGGAACTCCTTCCACACGTTCACCACGATGAGCGAGGCCATGACGTTGTTGCGGTCGTCGAGGAAGTTGATCGGGCGTTCGGTCAGGCCGAACTGCACCGACAGCGCGCCGATCACGCCGAAGTCGGAGTGGTAGATCCAGCGCCAGATGTAGGAAGCCGCCACCGCGCTGATGACGTAGGGCACCAGCAGCGTGCCGCGAAGCAGGCCGCGGCCGAGAAACGCGCGGTTGAGCGCAAGCGCCGCGCCGAAGCCGATCACGAAGGCGAAGAAGGTCGACCAGATCGTCCATACCCACGTGTTCCACGTGGCCTCGTGCACGCTCTCGGCGGTCAGGACGGTGCCGTAGTTCTTCAGGCCGACGAAGATCTTGTCCTCGAGGGCCAGGTTGGGCGGTGTCGAGAAGAAGGAGAGGTAGACGGTGTAATAGACCGGGTAGGCGATCACGAGCAGCATCACGCCGATCGCCGGCAGGACGTACAGGTAGTCGTGCCGGTGATGCCAGATGCGCTGCAGCAGGCCGCGGCGCCGCGGCATCGGCATGGCGCGTTCACGCGCGGCAGGCTCTGTCGTGGCGAGGGTCAAGTCGCGATCTCCGGTACGGGGCCGGCGTCCGGCGGACGGTTGAGTCCGCCGGAGCCTTGTTTCGATCCGCCTGCGCGAGGTCTCAGAGCTCGCTGAGCAGTTCCTTGATCTTCTTGGCGGCGTCGTCGGATGCCTGTGCCACCGTCATCTTCTGGGTCAGCACGTTCTGCAGCATGTTCGGGACGATGATGTTCATGATCTCCGTCGCCTGCGGCACCACCGGGAACGGGATTCCGTTCGGCAGCATCGAGGTGGTGACGTCGAGGAACTTGATCGTCTCGATACGCTCCTTCATCCACTTCGTCCGGAAGCCGCGGACGTTGCCGGGGTTGGAGCTGACCCACGCCATCTTCGTCGACCACTCGGGTCCCGTGGCGAAGGCGATGATGGCCTTGGCCGCGTTCACGTCGAGGCCGCCGTCGACGAGGTCGGGGCGGAAGACATGGGCGTTCGAGCCGCCGAACACGATCGCGCGGCGGGCCGGTCCCGCCGGGACGAGGCCATAGCGCATGTTGGCGACCACGGCCTCGGCCGTCTTCTTGTCGTCGCCGGTGGCCTTCTTCGCCCGATCGAGCATCACGGCGTACTCGCTCGGATGCGCGATCATCATGCCGAGGTTGCCGGAGATGAACGGATCCTGGTTCTCGTTCTGCGTGTTGGTGAGCGCCGAGACCGGGACCGACTTGTCACGGACATACATGTCGTAGGAGGCCTGCAGCGCCCGGCGCGAGCCCTCGTTGTTGACGAAGATCGACTTGTAGGTCGGGTTGGCCTCGGCCTCGTCCAGCGCGCCGCCGCCGTATGCCCACAGCTGCGGCATGAAGCGGAACGGCGTGTTGCCGGCATTGACGCGGGCGACCATGCCGTAGCCGCTCTTACCGGTCTTCTCCTTGATCTGCTTCGAATAGGCGACGAGATCGTCCCAGGTCTTCGGCGGCGATTCCGGGTCGAGCCCGGCATCCTTGAACAGGCCCGCGTTCCAGACGAGCGCCATGGTCTCGTTGTTGGTCGGCACGCCGTAGGTCTTGCCCTTCCAGGTGACGGATTTCAGCGCGCCCGGCCAGAAGTCCTGGGGGCTGTGGCCGACCATCTCGGGCCCGAACTCCATGAGCTGGTTCTTCGCCGCGAACTCGACGCCGGCGAGGATCGGCAGGCGCACGACCATCGGCGCGGCCTTGCCGATCGCCGACGTCCGCAGCTTGTCGATCATCTCATTGTAGTTGAGGTTGAGCGCGGTGACCTGGATGTTCGGGTAGAGCGCCTTGAACGCCTCCCAGAACTGCTTGTCGATGTCGTGCTCGATCTGCGGCGAGGCCTGCGTGGGGCCGAAGTACCAGTAGGTCAGGCGGCCCTTGTAGTCCTTCGGGACCACCTTGTAGCACTCGGCCGCCGTGTCCGGGTTCTCGGTGCCGGCGATGCTCTTGATGTACTCCGGCGTCCACTTCGTGGGATCGACGCCCGTCCTGCTGCCCTGCGCGTAGGCTTTGCCTGACAGTCCGGCGGCCGCGGCGGCGCCGGCGGTCATCGCCATGAAAGGGCGGCGGTCGACGGGGCTCGCGAACGGCCCCTTGTCCTTGGACTTCGTCATCTGTTCCTCCGTTCCGTCTTGCGGCGTTTGGGTGTACCGACTTTGCCGGCAGTTGGGCCGGATCGAGCGTCCGGCCGGTCTTTTCTGGTCGTTCAGGGTCGGGGAGCGGCGAACCGTCCCCGCACCATCAATCGAAGAAGGCCTTGTCGTCGTCCGACAGGTATCTGCGGGCGCGCTCGGGGTTGATGTCGACCCCCATGCCCGGCCTGTCCCACACTTCGATCATTCCATCCTTGACGATCGGGTTCGGCAACCCGTCGACGATATCGTACCACCAGGCCGGATCGCCGGCCGGCAGTTCGAAGGCGATGAAATTGGACGGCATCGTCGCGCTCACCTGCACCAGCGCGGCAAGGCCGAGCAGGCCGTTGCCCGTGCCGTGCGGCGCCATCAGCACGCCGTGCAGGTCGGCGTACTCGGCGATCCACTTGATCTCGGCAAGGCCGCCGACGTCGCAGGGGTCCGGCCCCACCACGCGCACGGCCTGGCGCTCGATGAGATCCTTGAAGTTCTGACGCAGGTAGATCTGCTCGCCCGTGTGGATCGGCGTCGAGGTGGACGCCGTGAGATCGCGATAGACGTCGGCGTTCACGTAGGGCACGTAGTCGCCCGTCAGCATGTCCTCGAGCCACATCAGGTGATGCTTCTCGACGGCCTTCGCGAAGCGGATGGCGTCCTGCAGCACCCAGCCGGGACCGCAGTCCAGCGCGAGCCCGACCTTGTCTC
>JAIYAB010000280.1 GCA_027489275.1 Hyphomicrobiales bacterium | reverse complement strand
CGGTCTTGGTCGCGATCGCCTGAAGCAGGTTGTCGAGGTCGTCGCGCGAGTAGACCGCGCTCTCCCGGTCGTAGGGATAGGAGAGCAGCGAGCCGCGGGAGGGCCACGTGAACAGCACCGGCACGCCCTTGAACCCGCTGTCGTGGACGATCTGTGCGAAGCGGAACACCGCGTCGTCGAAGCGCGTGTTGTAGCCGTGGATGAACACCAGCACGTCCCGCTCCTGCGGCGGGCGGGCCGCAACAGCCTTGCGGATGCGCTCGACGAACTCCTTGTCGCCGAAGAGGTCGCGCTCGGCGGCGACGAAATGCAGCTTGGGGTCTCCGGGCGGACGGCCGGGCACTTCCAGTTCGCCCGTCACGTGGTTCGGCGGGATCGAGACGACGAGGCGGCCGTGGTTCGATGTCCGCGCCCGGTCGCCGCCGAAGATCAGCGCCGCGTCCGTCGTCGACGGCGCGCGCGACGTCGCGACATAGAGGGCGACCTTCTGGTTGGTCTCGGGAATGTTCGCCACCGGACCAAGCATGCCGCCGGGGGTGCCGCACCCGGAGAGCGCTGCCGCCGCGAGCAAGGCGAAAACACGCAACGCCGCCTTCGTACTCATCACGCCCATCCCTGGCCCGGAACACATGCAGCCCCATGCGTTAATCCCCGCATGCACCATTTTCAATGCCCAGTTCTCGCAACCTGTCGTTTGTGCCGCGCTGTGACGCTCCAGCATCACGTGCGCAGGCGCGGACGCGCGGCCTTGCGCGCCTTTCCACACGCCCTACACTGGCAATCGGAGCCGCGTCGCCCAAGGGCGAGACAGACGGCGGGAGGGTTGATCATGAAAGCACTGAGCGCGGCGCTGGCCGCGGGTTTCGTCGTCTTTTGCGCCGGGCCCCTGGCCGCGCAGGACCTGAGGATCGGCGTCGCCTCCGAGGCGACCTCCATCGATCCGCATTTCCACAATGTCGGCCAGAACAACGCGCTGCGTCGCCACATCTTCGAGTCGCTGGTGTTCTCCGACGCGAACGGCAAGCCGATGCCGCACCTCGCCGCGTCCTGGCGCTCGGTCGACGAGTCGACCTGGGAGTTCAAGCTGCGCCCCGGCGTGAAGTTCAGCAACGGGGCCGACTTCACCGCGCGCGACGTGATCTATTCCGTCTGCCGCATCCCGACCGTCGAGAACTCGCCCTCCAACTTCACGATCGCCACGAAGGGCATCGAGGAGATGGCGGCCCCCGATCCGCTGACGCTGGTCATCAAGACCAAGGGTCCCTACCCGCTCATGCCGCTGGACATGGGCAACGTGGCGATCCTGTCGTCGCAGGTGTTCGGCGCCGGCCCCGACCTCGCCTTCAGGAAGGGCGGCTGCGCCGGCCTCGGCACGCCGCCGAAGTCGGCCGACTTCAACGATCCCGCCAGGGCGATCGGCACGGGCGCCTACAAGCTCGTCGAGTACACCCGCGGCACGCGCGTCGCGCTGGAGCGCAACGACGCCTACTGGGGCGCCAAGCCGCACTGGAAGACGGTGTCGTTCCGTCCGCTGACGGCCGCCGGGCCTCGCGTCGCCGCGCTGCTGGCGGGCGATGTCGACATGATCGAGAACCCGCCGATCCAGGACTTCGAGCGCATCAAGTCCTCCGGAAACACGGTGGTGCAGGGCCTGTCGAACCGGGTCATCTACATCCACCTCGACCAGTTCACGGGCGCCGGCTGGACGACGCCGGGCGTCAAGGGCACGGACGGCAAGAACCCGTTCCTCGACAAGCGCGTGCGCGAGGCGATGTCGAAGGCCATCAACCGCGACGCCATCGTCGAGCGCATCATGGGCGGCGTCGCCATCCCGGCCGGCGAGCTTCTGCCCGTGCCGCTGTTCGGCACCTCGCCCGACCGCAAGCCCGACCGCTTCGATCCCGACGCGGCGAAGAAGCTTCTGGCCGACGCCGGCTACCCGAACGGCTTCGAGCTGGTGCTGGGCTCGCCCAACGACCGCTACATCAACGACGAGAAGGTGGCGCAGGCGGTGGCGCAGATGCTCGCGCGCATCGGCATCCGGACCAGCGTCGACAGCATGACGGCGTCGACCTTCTTCACGCGGCGCAACAAGTACGAGTTCACGGCCTATCTCGCCGGCTGGGGCGCCGATACCAACGAGATGTCGAACTCGATCATCGCGCTCATCGCCACGCAGGACGCGGCGCCGAGCTTCGGCAACACCAACCGCGGCCGCTACTCGAACAAGACCGTGGACGACCTGACCATCAAGGCGCTGGGCACCATCGACGACGCGCAGCGCGAGGCGCTGCTGCGCCAGGCGTCGAAGGTGGGCATGGAGGACTACGGCATCATCCCGCTGCACTTCGAGGTGACGCCCTGGGCCTTCAAGCCGACGCTGAGCTACGCGGCCCGCGTGGACCAGTATACGCTGGCCTTCGAGGTCAAGCAGAAGTAACGACGCCGCTGCCCGTCCCGGCCGCCGCCTGCGCGCGGTCGGCGGCCGGGGCCACGAAGGAAGGGCGGCGGCACGCGGCGTGCAGGAGACGGCGCCGGCTCGAGGGCGGCGCGGGGAGAGCGGGAATGCTCGTCTATTTCATCCGGCGACTGGGACAGGCGGCACTGGTCGTGGCCGTCATGGCCACCATCGTGTTCGTCTCGATCTTCATGATCGGCAATCCCGTCGACGTGCTCGCCAATCCCAATGCCGACCAGAAGGAAATGGCCGAAATCGCCGCGCGGCTGGGCCTCGACAAGCCCCTGTGGGAGCAGTTCGCGCTGTTCGTCTGGAACGGGCTGCACGGCGATCTCGGTCGTTCCTTCGTGTTCAACGAGCCGGCCCTGAAGCTGATCATCCAGCGCATGCCGGCGACGATGGAGCTGGCGCTGCTGGCGCTGGTCTTCTCCATCGCCATCGGCATCCCGCTCGGCGTGCTCGCCGGGCTCTATCCGAACGGGATCATCGGCCGCTCGATCATGGGCGGCTCGATCCTGGGCTTCTCGCTGCCCAATTTCTGGATCGGCCTGATGCTGATCCTGCTCTTCGCCGTGCAGTTGCGCTGGCTGCCGTCCGGCGGACGCGGGCCGACGACGGATCTGTTCGGCATCAAGGTCAGTTTCCTCACCTGGGAAGGGCTGCGCTACCTGATCCTGCCGGCGCTCACGCTGTCGCTGTACAAGGCCGCGCTGGTGATCCGGCTGGCCCGGGCGGGCACGCGCGAGGTGATGCTGCAGGACTACATCCGCTTCGCCCGCGCCAAGGGCCTGTCGCCAAGCCGCATCGTGCTGGTGCACGTGCTCAAGGCCATCATGATCCCCATCGTCACGGTGCTGGGCCTCGAGCTCGGCGGCATGATCGCCTTCGCGGTCGTCACCGAGACGGTGTTCGCCTATCCTGGCATGGGCAAGCTGCTGATCGACTCCATCGGCCGGCTCGACCGGCCGGTCATCGTCGCCTACCTGATGCTCGTCGTGGTCCTGTTCGTGGTCATCAACTTCGTGGTCGATCTCGTCTATGCCGCGCTCGATCCGCGCGTACGGCTGTCCGAGGCCAAGGCATGACGCGGAGGAGCGCCCCATGACCGACGTCCTGCGCGAACCCGCCGTCATCGCCGCCCCGCCGCGGATCGAGAAGGGCGAAAGCCTGCTGCGCCGGCGCATCTCCGAGTATTTCGACACGCCCTTCGCCTATGCCGGCGTGATCCTGCTGCTGGCGCTTGTCGTCGCCGCCGTGTTCGCGCCCTGGATCGCCCCGCAGAACCCCTACGACCTCGCCCAGCTCGACATCATGGACGGCACGCTGACGCCTGGGTCGAAGGCCGCCGCAGGCTTCACCTACCGGCTGGGCACCGACGAGCAGGGCCGCGACATGTTCTCGGCCATCCTCTACGGGCTGCGCATCTCGCTCTTCGTCGCCGTGACGTCGACCATCCTCGCCTGCACCATCGGCGCGTCGGTCGGCGTCGCCGCCGCCTATGCCGGCGGGCGGGTCGAGAACGCGGTGATGCGCCTCGTCGACCTGCAGCTTT
>JAIYAB010000245.1 GCA_027489275.1 Hyphomicrobiales bacterium | reverse complement strand
CTCGCGCAGGCGCTCCTCGATGATGAAGCACTCGGGCGCCTTGATGTCCTCGAGGTTGATGCCGCCGAAGGAGGGGCCGAGATAGCGCACCGCGGCGATGAAGGCGTCAGGGTCCTCCGTGTCCACCTCGAGGTCGATCGAATCGACGTCGGCGAAGCGCTTGAACAGCACCGCCTTGCCTTCCATCACCGGCTTGGAGGCGAGCGCGCCCAGATTGCCGAGGCCGAGGATCGCCGTCCCGTTCGAGATGACGGCGACGAGGTTGCCCTTGGTCGTGTAGTCGTAGGCCTTGGACGGGTCCTCCGCGATGGCCTTCACCGGGACGGCGACGCCCGGGGAATAGGCGAGCGACAGGTCGCGCTGGGTCGCCATCGGCTTGGTCGGCACGATCTCGATCTTGCCCGGCCGGCCCATCTGGTGAAACTGCAACGCCTCCTGGTCGCTGATCGTCGGACGCGTGCGCTTCGGGGGCTTCTCGGAATTGGGCATGGCGGTCTCGGTTCGGGCTGGCGACGGCGACGGGGCGGCCACCTTAGAGCAGGAGCCGCGATGCTGGAAACCGGCTTCGCACAGGATTCGGGGCCCGGAGCCCACCGCCTTCGGCGGCGCAGGCCGCCGCCGGGCGCGCTGGACTGGGGATGACGCGCAGGGCTCGGCTGAATGCGCGGGCCCGCTCTGATAGCGTGCGCGCCATGAACGCCCCCGCCGCTCCCTCCGCGATCGCCGCGACGCCCGCCGCCGAGGGGCGCGTGACGCCGATGATGGAGCAGTACCTCGAGATCAAGGCGGCGAACGCCGACTGCATCCTGTTCTACCGGATGGGCGATTTCTACGAGCTGTTCTTCGAGGACGCCGAGATCGCCTCGCGCACCCTCGGGATCGTGCTCACCAAGCGCGGCAAGCACCTCGGGGAGGATATCCCCATGTGCGGGGTGCCGGTGGTGCGCGCCGAGGACTACCTGCAACGCCTGATCGCAGCCGGCCTGCGCGTCGCCGTCTGCGAGCAGACGGAGGACCCTGCCGAGGCAAAGAAGCGCGGCGGCAAGTCCGTGGTGCGCCGCGACGTGGTGCGCCTCGTCACGCCCGGCACCATCACCGAGGAGACGCTGCTGGAGCCGGCGCGCTCGAACTGGCTCGCCGCCGTCGCCCGCATCCGCACGCCGGCCGGCGGGTGGACCTGCGGGCTCGCCGCCGTGGACATATCCACCGGCGCCTTCGTCGTCTGGGAGGCGGCCCAGGCCGATCTCGCCGCAGAGCTGGCGCGCCTCGACCCGCGCGAGATCGTCGTGCCCGACACCGTGCTCGACGACCCCGAATTGCGCGCCCTGTGGCGCGAGACCCGCGCCGCGGTGACACCGCTGGCGCGCGACGGTCTCGACGCCACCGCCGGCGAGCGCCGGCTGACCGCCTTCTTCGGCGTCGCGACGATGGACGGCTTCGGCCCGTTTTCGCGCGCCGAACTCGCCGCCGCAGCCGCCGTCGTCACCTATGTCGAGCGCACCCAGCTCGGCGCCCGCCCGCCGCTGTCTCCGCCGTCGCGGACCGCCGCCGAAGCCGTCATGCGCATCGACGCGGCGACGCGGGCGAACCTCGAACTCACCCGGACGCTCGCCGGCGAGCGGGCGGGGAGCCTGCTTGCCACCATCGATCGCACCCTGACGCCGGCGGGCAGCCGGCTGCTGGGCGAGCGGCTCGCCGGGCCCCTCGTCGATCCCGTCGCGATCGGCGCGAGGCTCGACGCCGTGACCTGGCTCGTCGACGACCCGACGCTGCGCGCGGCGGTGCGCGACGCGTTGAAGCGCACGCCGGACATGGCGCGGGCGCTGGCGCGCCTTTCGCTGCAGCGGGGCGGCCCGCGCGACCTCGCCGCGGTGCGCGACGGCCTCGCCGCCGCGCGCGAGATCGCCGCCATGCTGGCCGGGTCCCCCCTGCTGCCGGCGGAACTGGCATCGGCCGCCGGCCGGCTCTCCGGTATCGACCCGGAGCTCGAAACGGCACTGGCCGACATGCTGGCCGACGCGCTGCCGCTTGCGCGGCGCGACGGCGGCTTCGTGCGGCCCGGCGCGGACGCTGCGCTTGACGAGACCCGCGCGCTGCGCGACGAGAGCCGCCGCGTCATCGCCGGCCTGCAGTCGCGCTACGCGGAGGAGGCCGGCGTCCGCACCCTGCGCATCAAGCACAACAGCTTCCTCGGCTATTTCGTGGAGGTTCCGCAGGCCGCCGGCGAGACGTTCCTGCGGCCGCCGCACAACGAACGCTTCGTGCACCGCCAGACGATGCAGGACGCGATGCGCTTCTCGACGGCGGAACTCTCCGACCTCGAAAGCCGGATCGCCTCGGCGGGCGACCGCGCGCTCGCCATCGAGCTCGCCCATTTCGACGCTCTGGCCGCGCGGCTGCTCGCGCAGGCCGCGGACATCAAGGCCGCCGCCGAGGCGGTCGCCGTCGTCGACGTGACGGCGGCGCTCGCCGAGCTTGCCGACCGCGGCGGCTGGACGCGGCCCATCGTCGATTCGAGCCTCGCCTTCGACCTCACCGGCGCGCGCCATCCCGTCGTCGAGGCGGCGCTGGCTGCCGACGGGCAGCCCTTCGTCGCCAACGATTCCGACCTCTCCGCCCTGCCGGGCTCCGGCTCCGGCCGGGTGGCGCTGATCACCGGCCCCAACATGGCCGGCAAGTCCACCTACCTGCGGCAGAACGCGCTCGTCGCCGTCCTGGCGCAGGCGGGGAGCTTCGTCCCGGCCCGCAAGGCCCACATCGGCGTCGTCGACCGCCTGTTCTCGCGCGTCGGCGCGGCGGACGATCTCGCCCGCGGGCGCTCGACCTTCATGGTCGAGATGATCGAGGCGGCCGCCATCCTCAACCAGGCAACGGAGCGCTCGCTGGTCATCCTGGACGAGATCGGCCGCGGCACGGCGACCTTCGACGGCCTTTCCATCGCCTGGGCGACGATCGAGCACCTGCACGACGTCAACCGCTGCCGCGCGCTCTTCGCGACCCATTTCCATGAGCTGACCGCGCTGACCCGCCGCCTCGCCCGGTTGAAGACCGCGACGGTGCGGGTGACGGAGTTCCAGGGCGACGTCGTCTTCCTGCACGAGGTGGTGCCCGGCGTGGCCGACCGCAGCTACGGCCTGCAGGTGGCCAAGCTCGCCGGCCTGCCGCGCGCCGTGCTGGAGCGGGCTCGGGTGATCCTCGACGAGCTGGAAGCAGCCGACCGGCAGGCGCCGGTCGAGAAGCTCGTCGACGACCTTCCGCTCTTCGCCGCCGCCCGGCCCTCGTCGGCCGCCCCCGCCGCGACGCCAGACGCGGCCGCCCCGGACCCGCTGCGCGCCGCGCTGGACGCGCTCGACCCGGATTCCATGACCCCGCGCGAGGCGCTCGACGCGCTCTATCGGCTCAAGCAGCAGTCACGAACCGCGGGGTGAGAAGCCGCTGGCCGACGTGCCGCAGCGTGAACACGACCTGGCGCCCTCCGGTTGCCATCCTCCGCGTATTCGCGGAACAGGATCGGTTGACAGCGACAAGAGGCGGCAACGATGCTCGGGTGTTGCCGCCCGTCCTGCGAAATTCCGTTTCAGACCGTTCGTTGCCCGACACCCCATTGCCCGGCAGATCCTTGCCCGCCGACATCCCGCCGCCCACGGCCAACGCATCGCCCCAGCGCGCCCGCCCGGGAACGGCCGGGGGATGGTGACGCGCGTCTCCACCGTCGCGTTCGAAGGTATCGACGCCCGGCCCGTCGACGTGCAGGTGCAGATCATCCCGGGCCTGCCGAATTTCGTCGTCGTCGGCCTGCCGGACAAGGCCGTCGGGGAATCGCGCGAGCGGGTGAAGGCGGCGCTGGTCGCCTCCGGGCTCGCGCTGCCGGCGCGGCGCGTGGTCGTCAATCTGGCCCCGGCCGACCTGCCGAAGGAGGGCAGCCATTTCGACCTGCCCATCGCGCTCGCCGTCATGGCGGCCATCGGCGCAATCCCGCCCGACAGCCTCGACGGCCTGACCGTGCTCGGCGAACTCGCGCTCGACGGCTCGATCGCCTCGGTGGCCGGCGTGCTGCCCGCGGCCATCGCCGCCAATGCGCGCGGCCACGGTCTCGTCTGCCCCCACGCCTGCGGGCCCGAGGCCGCCTGGGCGGCTAGCGACATGCGGATCGTCGCGCCGCGCTCGCTGATCCAGTTCGCCAATCACGTCCGCGGCACGCAGGTGCTGGCGCCGCCGTCGCCGACCATCCGCGAGCCCGCCGGCGCGGCGCCGGACCTGATCGACGTTCGGGGCCAGGAGACGGCCAAGCGGGCACTGGAGATCGCCGCCGCCGGCGGCCACAACCTCCTGTTCAACGGCCCGCCCGGCGCCGGAAAGTCCATGCTGGCGACCCGCCTGCCCTCGATCCTGCCGCCGCTCGCGCCGGCCGAGCTGCTGGAGGTCTCCATGGTGCATTCCATGGGCGGCCTGCTCGCCGAAGGCGCTCTGACGGACCGGCGTCCCTTCCGCGCGCCGCATCATTCCGCCTCGATGGCCGCCCTCGTCGGCGGCGGAATCCATGCCAGGCCGGGTGAGATCTCGCTCGCCCACAATGGCGTGCTGTTCCTGGACGAACTGCCGGAATTCGCCCCGCAGGTGCTCGACAGCCTGCGACAGCCGCTGGAAACCGGGCAGGTCATGATCGCCCGCGCCAACCGGCGCGCGGTCTATCCGGCACGCTTCCAGCTCGTCGCGGCCATGAACCCCTGCCGCTGCGGCCACGCGAACGACCCCGGCTATGCCTGCAAGCGCCAGCCCAACGAGCGCTGCATCGCGCAGTACCAGGCCCGGCTGTCGGGACCGTTCCTCGACCGCATAGACCTCGCGCTCGAGGTTCCCGCCGTCAGCCCCGCCGACCTGATGCTGCCGCCGCCGCGCGAGGGGTCGGCTGCCGTCGCGGCCCGCGTGGCCGCCGCGCGCGATCGTCAGTCGCAGCGCTACGCGGCGCACGGCCTTCCGCCGGGCACGACGAACGGTTCATGCCCTTCCGCGCTGCTGGACACGGTGGCCCGGCCCGACACGGCCGGCCTTGCCATGCTGCGCCAGGCGTCGGACGCGATGCGCCTGTCCGCGCGAGGCTTCCACCGTGTCCTGCGCATCGCGCGCACCCTCGCCGATCTCGACGGCGATGGTCCGCTCGGGCGGGTCCACCTGGCCGAGGCGTTGTCCTACAGGCAGGGCGTGGAGTCGCGCCGGGAGTAGGACATATCCACCCGTCAAGCCGGCGCCAACGGAATGTCAATTCCTTGCCGGCATCATGACTGCCGGAGACACCGGCGGAACCATGCAGGACGGGACCATCCTCGCGCAGACGTGGCGCACCAGCCTGACGCAGGCGCTGGCCGACCCCGCCGTCGCCGCACTGACGGTGTGCGTGCTCGCCGCGGTCACGGTCGCCGCGCTCGCAGCCCTCGTCTTCATGATCCGCGACCATGTGCGGCTGGAGCAGAAGGCGAGCGAGGCCGCCGCGGCGCAGGAGCGCCTTCAGGACACGGTGTGGGAACTGCGCGAAGCGGCTGACCGCTACCGCAGCCTGGTCGAAGGCCACGGAGACTTCATCGTCCGGCGTGATCCACGCGGGCGGCTGACCTACGTGAACGACGCCTTCGCGGCGATCGCCGGGCGGGACGCGCAGGCCCTCGTCGGCACGTCCTTCGGCTTCGCGCCCGGCGTCGCGACCCGGCACGACGCGGACGGATCCCAAAGCTTCGACCAGGCCTTCGAGACCCCCGAGGGCGCCCGCTGGATTTCCTGGGTCCAGACCCCGGTGCGCGGCCGGGAGGGGGCCGAGATCCAGGCGGTGGGCCGGGACGTGACCGAGCGCCGCCGCGCCGAGGCCGACCTCGCGGAGGCCCGCAGCCGCGCCGAAGCGGCCAGCGAGGCGAAGTCGCGCTTCCTTGCGACGGTCAGCCACGAGATCCGCACGCCGCTGAACGGCGTCCTCGGCATGGCCGACCTGCTGGCCGGCACACGGCTCGACGCCGAGCAGGCGACCTACGCCCGCGCCGTCAAGACGTCGGGCGAGGCGCTGCTGTCGATCCT
>JAIYAB010000403.1 GCA_027489275.1 Hyphomicrobiales bacterium | reverse complement strand
TGCCCTGGATGAACTGACGCGACAGCAGGATGTAGACGATGGTGATGGGCAGCGCCGAGAGCGTCAGCCCGGCGAACAGCACGCCCCAGTTGGTGGTGTATTCGCCCATGAAGGCGGTGAGCCCCTGCGGCAGCGTCTTGCGCGCGTCCGTCTGGATGAAGACGAGCGGGAAGAAGAAGTCGTTCCACACCGGGACCGCGTTGTGGATTGCGGCGATGACCATGGCCGGCTTCGTCAGCGGCAGCATGATCGACCACATGATGCGCGCGTCCGATGCCCCGTCGATGCGCGCGGCGTCCTCGAGTTCCTTGGGCAGCGTGCGCAGGAATCCCGTCAGGATGAACACCGTCGAGGGCAGGCCCATGGCCGTGTAGATGACGACGAGACCCAGCCGCGTGTCGAGCAGCCCGAGGTCGCGCATCTGGATGAAGAGCGGGATGATGGCGAGCTTCAGCGGCACCATCAGTCCCGCCAGGAAGAACAGGTAGACGGCGACGTTTCCGGGGAAGCGATACCGCGCGATGCCGTAGGCCGCCATCGTGCCGAGCGTCAGGATCGCGACGATCGAGCCGCCGGTGATGATCATCGAGTTCAGCAGATAGCCGAAGAAGTTCGTCTCGTTGAGGATCGTGACGAAGTTCTTGAGGTTGGAAAAATCCGGTATGGCGAAGGGCTTGCCGAAGATCTCGTTCGTGTTCTTGAAGCCCCACAGGGCCATCATCAGGATCGGGAACAGCATGATGAAGCTGTTGCCGACGAGCAGGATCTGCAGCAGGACGTCGACGAGCGGCGACCCCGCCGCCTTCCCCTGCGAACGTTCCGCCTGCGCCGTCATGACAGCTCGATCTCGCGCCGGCGCAGCCGGATCGTCCAGAAGGTGGAGACCACCGCGACGAACAGGAACATGAGCACGGCGAGCGCCGAGCCGTGGCCGAAGTCCTGGTTGCCCGAGCTCTGGTTGCCGAAGGCCGTGCGGTAGAAATACAGGCCCAGAACGTCGGTCGAGCCGTAGGGCGAGCCCTCCAGTCCCACCATCAGGTAGGGCAGCTCGAACCAGTTGAACGCGCCGATGAACAGCAGCACGAAGCAGACCGTGGCGCTCGGCGCGACGAGCGGCCAGATGATGGTGCGCACCAGCTGCCACTCACTGACGCCGTCGATCCGGCTCGCCTCGATGATGTCGGGCGGGATGCGCTGGATGCCGGCGAGAAAGACAAGCGTGGGAAAGCCGACCCAGTGCCAGGCGTTCACCAGCGTGATCGCCCACAGGGCCGTCTCGCTGAGCCCGAGCCACGGCGTCGTCACCATGCCGAAGCCGAACTGGCTCAGCACCTTGTTGAAGAGGCCGAAGACCGGGTGCAGGAACTGCTTCCAGAGCAGGGCGACGATCACCGTCGACAGGATGACGGGAAGGAACACCGCCACGCGGTGGAAGCGGTAGCCGGGCAACTGCCGGGCGAGCGCGTAGGCCAGCAGGAAGCCGAAGCCGTTCTGGATGATCATCAGCGTGACGAACACCATCACGTTGTGGCTGAAGGCGCGCCACGTCACCGGCGCCCATGGCTCGTGCAGGAGCACGTCGGCGAAGTTCTTCAGCCCGACGAAGCCCTCGCGCTTGAGGCCCTGCCACTCGTAGAAGGCATAGACGAAGGCCGACAGGATCGGCAGCACGACGAAGGTCGCCATGAAGGCGAGCGGCGGCACGATCAGGGCGGTCACCCAGATCTTGCGTCCCGTGGGCCATTCGAGGTCGGCGGCCATGCCTCGTCGCTCTGAACCGTTGCGCGCCGACGGGCGCGGTCGACGGGGCCGCGGCGCGGGGGAGGCAGGAAGGGTGATGCGGCCCTCTCGCGGGAGAGGGCCGCCGGAAGGCTTACTTCTTGAAGGGCGCGTAGTAGGTCGCGATGCCCTTGGTGATGTCGGCGCCCGTCTCGGCCGGGGTGGCCTTGCCGGCGAGCATCTTCTGCACGCCGGACTGGAGCAGCACCGAGCCCGACGGCTCCTGATAGCGGAAGTGGACCGCCATCATGTAGGACATCGAAGACTTGTTGAGGTCGGCCACCTTCTTGAGCATCGGGTCGGTGAAGGTGACGCCCGGGATCGGCGACAGGTTGCCCAGCGTGTTCGCGAACTTCTCGCCGTACTCCTTGCTGGCGAAGTAGCGCATCAGCTTCAGCCCGTCCTCCTTGTTGGCGGACTTGGCGTTCACCGCGTAGCCGCCGTCCAGGAAGATGCCGACGAGGCGCTCGTCGCCCTTCTTGAGCACCGGCGAGGCAAAGACGTCCATCTTCAGCGCCGGGTTCGACTTCAGGAACGGCGCAAGCTCGAACGAGCCGCCGGCGAACATCGCCGCCGCGCCCGACGAGAAGAGCTGCTGCGAGGAGGGGTAGTCGATGCCCGAGAAGCTCGGCGAGAGGTAGTCCGCCTTGGCGAGATCCTGCAGCCGGCCGAGCGCGTCGACGAAGCGCTTGTCGGTGAAGTCGGCCTTGCCGGACACGATGTCGGCCTCGAACTGCTTGCCGATCTGGCTGGACAGCAGCGCGCTGACGAGCGTCTCGTTCTGCCACGCGGTGGCGGTGCCGTTGGCGAAGGGAATGATGCCGGCGGCCTTCAGCTTCTTGCTGACCTCGAGGAGTTCGTCCCAGGTCTCCGGCGGCTTCACGCCGACGCGGGCGAAGATCTCGGTGTTGTAGATGATGAGCATGGTCTGCGTGGCGAAGGGCACCGCGTAGATCTTGCCGTCGGCGCGCAGCGTCTGGCCCTTCAGCGCCGGCTCCGGCAGCTTGGTGAGGCCCGGGACGTTGCTCTCGTTGAGTTCCAGCAGGTAGCCGGGACGGGCGACGGCCTCGAACGCGCCGTAGGCGCGCACCATCATGACGTCGGGGCCCTTGTCGCCGGCCATCGCGGTCGACAGCACGGTCGGGTAGTTCTGCGGCTCGAAGGCCTCGAACGTGATCTTGACGTCGGGATGCTGCTTGTTGAAGTCCTTGAAGAACTCGGCGTAGGCCGCCTTGTCCTCGTTGCGCCACGTCCAGAACCGCAGTTCGCCGGCGGCCGCCGCCAGCGGCCAGGACAGCGCGGAAGCCGCGGCGAGCGCGGCGAGTGTCTTGATGGCGGTGGTCTTCAGGGCCTTCATCGGCTCGTCCTCCCCAGGGCGTTTGGCGGGCACGGTCGCCCGCTCGTGGATGAAAGTGCTAAGGCATAACGACCGGACTGGTCAACGTCTGGCATTCAATTGGTATTATCGGTTTCGACCCGAAGCAGAACCGCGGTGGCGTCGTCGTGAACCTTCACGCGCGGCGCGCGCTCCCCGCGCCTGTCATCGATTTCGGCGGCGCGCAGCCGCTCGACCAGGGTCGAGAGCCCGACCTCGAGCGAGGCGTCGATCAGGTCGTCCGGGTTGTGCATGCCGAAATGGTCGACCAGCCGGAAGAAGCCGTCGCTCGCCAGCAGCAGCACGTCGCCCTCCGACACCTCCGCCCGGGCCCGCGTGACCCGATGGGCCCAGGCAAGAGTCGGATGCACGACGCTGTAGCCGCCCGGCTGGTTGGCCATGCGCCTGTTCTCGCGGATCTGCAGCCGCAGCAGGGGCCAGGGATCCTCGTCCGGCCGCTCCCGCAGGGCCTTGCGCATCGCCTCCATCGTGCGCTCGCCGAAGGCGTCGACCCCGTGGTCGGACAGGACGGATAGAGATCGGTCCGACCGGCGGTGCATCAGCGAGACGTCGCCGATGACGGCGAGTTCCAGCCGGCGCTGCTCGATGACCGCGAGGCCCAGGCAGCCAGTCGGCAAGTCGGGGGCGTCGATGGCGAGGCCGGGATCGATGGCGGCGGCGAAGCGGTGCGAGACGGCGCGCTCGGCGCTGGCCAGGAGATCGTGCAGGGTCCGCCCGGGATCGCTTTCGGCGTGGAGGACGTCGGACAGGGTCCCGGCCAGCCATGCCGCGCCGCTGGGGGCCAGGATATCCGGGCCGAGGGAGACGCCGGTGGCGCCGTCGATGACCCATGCGGCCGTCGCGGTGGCGCCGTGCGCGTCCTCGTTCGGCGGCTTGGGGCCGTGGGAGATGGCATCGAGCGTCTTGAATCGGAGGGACATGGGGGCGAAGGCTACCGCCCGGGCGGGCCGCGGCGCAAGGCGTGCCGGCGGCGCCGGACGGCCCGCGGCTGCGACCGAAAGGCCGCGGCCGTGCAGCGGCATTGACCCTCCCCGCGCGTCGCCCATAATTCGGCTCAATGAATGAGAGTCCGCAGGGCGGACATGATGGGAGGACTTCCGATGCTCAGACGCAGCTTCCTCGCGGGCCTCTGCCTTGCGGCATCGGTCGGCCTCGCGCCTGCGCTCGCGCAGGACACCGTCCGGATCGGGCTCATCCTGCCGATGACCGGCGCCTCGAGCACCACGGGCAAGCAGGCGGAGGCGGCCATTCGCCTCTTCATGCAGCAGAACGGGACGACCGTCGCCGGCAAGAAGATCGAGCTCATCCTCAAGGACGACACGGGCGTCGCCGACACGACCAAGCGCATCGCGCAGGAGCTCATCGTCAACGACAAGGTCAACGTGCTGATGGGGTTCGGCCTGACGCCGCTGGCGCTCGCCGTCGCGCCGCTCGCGACGCAGGCGAAGGTGCCGCAGATCGTCACCGCCGCCGCCACGGCGATCATCACCGAGCAGTCGCCCTTCATCGTGCGCACGAGCTTCACGCTGCCGCAGGCCACCGTGCCGATGGCCGAGTGGGCGGCCAAGAACGGCGTGAAGAAGGTCGTGACGCTGGTCACGGACTATGGCCCCGGCATCGATGCCGAAAAAGCCTTCGTCGAGCGCTTCGCCAAGGACGGCGGCACGGTGGTCGAGAGCCTGCGGGTGCCGCTGCGCAACCCGGACTTCTCGCCCTTCCTGCAGCGCGTGAGGGACGCCTCGCCGGACGCGGTGTTCGTGTTCGTGCCGTCAGGCTTCGGCTCCACCTTCATGAAGCAGTTCGCCGAGCGCGGGCTCGACAAGGCGGGCATCCGCCTCCTCGCCACGGGCGACGTGACCGACGACGACCAGCTCAACGAGATGGGCGACACGGCGCTGGGCGTCATCAACACCCACCATTATTCCGCCGCCCATCCCTCGCCGGAGAACAAGGCGTTCGTCGAGGCCTTCCGCAAGGCCAACAACGGGATGCGGCCGAACTTCATGGCCGTCGGCGCCTATGACGGGATCAACCTCGTCTACAAGGCGCTGGAAAAGACCAAGGGCAACACCGACGGGACTGCCCTCGTCGACGCCATGAAGGGCATGAGCTGGACGAGCGTTCGCGGCCCGGTGACCATCGATCCCGAGACGCGCGACATCATCCAGGACATCTACATCCGCAAGGTGGAGAAGGTGAATGGCGAGCTCTGGAACGTGGAGTTCGCCAAGATCGAGCAGGTCAAGGACCCGGTGAAGGCGGCCAAGAAGCCGTAAGGCCTTCTTCTGCCGCGGCCCCGGCGGCGTGCCGGGGCCACGCCGGCGACGAGCGCGCTGGCGGGCGACGATCCCTTGGCTATAGTCGCCGCTCGTTCCACAGCGGCAGGCCATGACCATGACGACGACACGCCCCCAGCGCACCCTCCTCGCCCCCGGCCTGGAGATCAGCCGCCTCGTCACCGGGCTCTGGCAGGTGGCCGACATGGAGCGGGACGGGCGCACGCTCGATCCCGACGTCGCGGCGGGCGACCTCGCCGCCTATGCCGCGGCCGGGTTCGACACCTTCGACATGGCGGACCACTACGGCAGCGCCGAGATCATCGCCGGCCGTTTCCTCGCCAACGTCCGCGCCGGCAAGGCGCCCGCCGGGACCGCCTTCACCAAGTGGTGCCCGAAGCCCGGCGCGATGACGCCGGACGTCGTCCGAGACGGCGTGCAGCGCAGCCTCGACCGCATGGGCCTCGATACGGTGGACCTCATGCAGTTCCACTGGTGGACCTTCGACCATCCGGGCTACCTCGACGCCGTGAAGGGCCTCGCCAGGCTTCGCGAGGAAGGCCGTATCCGCAACATCGGCGTGACGAACTTCGACACGGCGCACCTGCGGGTGCTGGTGAAGCACGGCCTCCCCATCGTCTCGAACCAGGTGAGCTTCTCCGTGCTCGACCGGCGCGCGGCCGGCGAGATGAGCGACTTCTGCCTGGCGAACGGTGTGCGCCTGCTGGCCTACGGCACGCTCGGCGGCGGGCTCGTCTCGCAGCGCTGGCTCGGCGCGCCCGAGCCCACGGCGGTCGATGACTGGAGCAAGATGAAGTACAAGCGCTTCGTCGACACGATCGGCGGATGGGATGCGCTGCAGGGCATCCTGCGCGCGCTGGCCGACGTGGCGGCGAAGCACGGCGCGTCGATCCCCAACGTGGCGACGCGCTGGGTGCTCGACCATCCCGCCGTGGCCGCCGTCATCATCGGCGCGCGGCTCGGCGAGCGCGAGCACCGTGCGGACAACCTGAAGGTCTTCGACGTCGCGCTCGACGACGCCGACCGCGCCCGCCTCGGCGAGGCCTTCGCGCGCTCGAAGCCCGTCCCAGGCGATTGCGGCGACGAGTATCGCCGACCGCCCTTCCTCACCGCATCGGGCGACCTGAGCCACCATCTCGATACCGTCGAGAAGGTCTACAGGGCCGTGCCCGTCGAGGGACGTCCCGGCCGGCTTCGCATCGACAGCGGCAGCATCTGGGAGCCGGTCTGCGGCTACAGCCGGGCCGTCAGGGCGGGCGACCGGATCTTCGTCAGCGGCACCACGGCGACCCATGGCTCGGGCGAGATCGTCTGCCCCGGCGATCCCGGCGGCCAGACGGTCTACATCCTCGACAAGATCGCCGCGAGCATCGCCGCGCTGGGCGGCAGCCTGGAGGACGTGGTGCGCACCCGCATCTACATTCGCGACGTGGCGCTCTGGGAACCGGTGGCGCGGGCGCACGGGCGCTACTTCGGCGACATAAGGCCGGCCAACACCATGGTCGAGATCGCCGACCTGATCGGCGACTACGAGGTCGAGATCGAGGCCGAGGCCATCGTGGGCTGAGACGGACGGGCCGTCAGTCGATCGGCTTCAGGCCCGCCTCGATCTCCGCGCGCCGCCCCTCGAGGAAAGGCGGCAGCGCGAGACGCTTGCCGATTTCGGCCATCGGCTCATCCACGGCGAAGCCGGGGCCGTCCGTGGCGATCTCGAAGAGGATGCCGTTGGGCTCGCGGAAATAGAGGCTGCGGAAGTAGTAGCGGTCGACCGGCCCGCTGGAGGGAACGCCGATCTGCTGCAGGCGCTTCGCCCAGGCCTCGTAGTCGGCATCGGGGACTCGGAAGGCCACGTGGTGGACGGCGCCCGCGCCCTGCTGCGCGACGGGGATGTCCACCCGCTCGACGACATGAACCTCGGCATGCGCGCCGCCCTCGCCCATTTCGTAGACCTGGACCTCGCGGTTGCCTTCGAGATGCCGCCTTGCCGGCCGCATGCCCAGCACCCGCTGCAGCACGAGGTCGAGACGTCGCGTGTCGCCGACGGTGAGGGTGACGGGGCCGAGGCCGCGGATCTGACGCTCGGCCGGGACGTCGCTTTCCGCGACCGGATGGGCTTCGCCCGCGCCGCCGTCGTCGACCAGCGCGAGGCGCTGGCCCTCGGGATCCTCAAACTCGAGGATGGCGCGGCCGCCGCGCTCGCGCACGCCGCCATGGGTGCGCCCGGAATCGGCCAGCCGCCTCGCCCACCATTCGAGGGTGTCCTCGCCTGCGACCCGCAGGGCGGTGCGCGTGATGGAATTCGTGCCGCGCCGCTCGCGGCCCACGGGCCATTCGAAGAAGGTGATGTCGCTGCCCGGCGAAGCCATGCCGTCGCCATAGAACAGATGATAGGCGCGCACGTCGTCCTGGTTCACCGTGCGCTTGACCAGCTTAAGGCCGAGCACCCCGGTGTAGAAGAGGTGATTGCCGCGCGCATCGGCCGAGACGGCGGTGAGATGATGGAGGCCGGTGAGCTGCATGGGGCTGTCTCCCTGAACACGAACGGTGTTACCGCATCCTTCGCCCGACTTCCAAACACGCCCGCGTCGCGACCGCCCGCCGGGCGCCCGGAGCGGCACTGACGGGACCCGGCAACGGGCATCACGGCATATCGTTTCCATAGGAATTTTCGCCGACGCCGCCGACGAACCGAGTGCCTCTCCATCCTGCCTCACACGCAGTGGCTTCGCATCGAAGCCCCGGTCTTGAGCCGAGAGGATAGGTGTATTATCCGATTTCGCGCGGCGGGAACCCGGGCTACTAGACTCAGTATGCGCGGAAGACGAGCGCGTTCCATCTCATCCCGCCTGGATGGGCTCCCACACAACTCAGCATGCGGCCACGCGACGGAGCAACAGCGTCGCACAGGTCGCACACCCGGAGGCCCAATGCGTCCCGATGATCTTGCCCTCGCCCGCTCCCTGTCGCTCTTCGACGCCATGGACGTCGGCACTTTCGACCGGCTGATGGCTGTCAGCCTCGTCCAGACGTTTCCGGCCGGCGTCGTGCTGCTGGAACAGGGGCAGGTGCCCGACTTCCTGTTCGTGCTCTTCGAAGGTTCGGTCGAATTGAGCGCCACGCACTGCAAGAGCGAGGGCGCCATCAGCATCGTCCCGCCCGGCGAGCCCTTTACGATCGCCGCCCTCCTGACCGACCAGCCGACGCTGTCGCAGGCGCGCACCATCTGCAACAGCCGCGCGCTGATGATCCCTTCGGCCGCTTTTCGCGACGCGATTTCGGCCGATCACGCGTTCTGCCAGTCCCTCCTGATCGAGCAGGCGAACATCGTTCGCCACCTCGTCCGCGAGATCAACAACCAGAAGCTGCGCAATTCGACGGAACGCCTGGCCAACTGGGTGCTCCACGCCAGCAGCAAGGCCCCGGAGGCCGGGCCGATCCAGCTTCCGTTCCGCAAGCGGACCCTGGCCGCGCTGCTCGGCATGACGCCCGAGAACCTGTCGCGCACCATCGCGTCGCTCGAGCCGCACGGCGTGACCTTCAAGGGATCATCCATCGCGATCCAGGACGCCGACGCGCTGCGCAAGGTGGCCCGCCCGAGCGCGCTCATCGATCTGATCTGACCCGATTCCGTCCCGATGACGGGAAGGGCCGGGCACCCGCCCGGCCCTCACCTGTTTCAAATGATCGAAAGCCTCAGGGCTGACGGCGATCCGCACGCCGGTCGGCGCGGCGGTCGGCGCGGCGATCCTCGCGGCGCACGTCGCCGGCCCTCACACCGCCCGCGCTGTCGTCCATGCCGCGCACGCCGCCCCCGGCCTGATCGTCGGCGCCACGTCCGCGACCGCGGCCGCGGCCGCGGCCACGATCATCGTCAGAGGCCCTGCCGGTTTCGACCGACCCGTGGCGACGGCCGGAGTCATGGTTCACGCCGTCGTCCGCGCCACGGCCGCCCCTGACATGCCCGGGCCCGTCGTCGGCGCCGCGTCCGCGGCCACGGTCGTCGCCGGTCGAACTGCTGGAGCTGGAACTGGAGCTGCTGGAGCTGCCCCCGCGGCCGCCATCGTCACTGCCGCCGCGACCAGAACCGCCGGACCCGCCGGAATCGCCCGAGCTGCCAGAACCGCCGGAGCCGCCGCCTTCACCGCCCTTGGCCACGACGATGACGCCGGACCCGGCAGCCAGCTGCGGGACGCCGGCCTTCCCGACGGCCGGCAGGGCGCCGGACGGACCGACCGCGGAGAGCGCGGGGCTCACGAGGACGACGAGGGCCGCTGCGGCGGCGCAGGTCGAGAGCCAGAGTGTTCTTGACATCGCTTTCTCCTTTTTCGATCAACTTCGGTTCGAAGCGATGAGCCTTTATGGCAAAGTCCGACCGCCGCCCGGCTGACGCGCGGTGTCAGCGATTTGTCAGGTCAACTTCGGTAAGGTGGAGGATCATGCGCGCGTTTGCCTCCACTCTCAGGTCGGTCCCGATCCTCCTCGCCCTCGTCGCGGGCACGGCCGGCGTCGCCGTCGTGGTCGCGCCGACGGCCGCCGTCGCGAAGGACGGCGAGAGCGGCGGCGGCGGCTCCGACAGCGGCGGAGGCGGCGGCGGTGGAAGCGGCGGCGGCGGCAGCAGCGGCGGGAGTGGAAGCAGCGGCGGCAGTTCCGGCGGCGACGACGGCGGCGGCCGCGGCCGTGGCGGCGATGACGGCGGGGGCAGGGGCCGCGGCGGCGACGACAGCGGCGGCAGAGGGCGAGGCTCCGACGATTCGGGCCGATCGGGCAGCGATCGCAACGACGGCAACCAGGGCGGCCTCGGCGCGTTTTTCGGCACCCTGTTCGGCGGACGCAACGACGGGCCCGCGAGGACCGAACAGGACGACCGCCGGCGCGGCGAGCGGGACGGCGGAAGAGGCCGCGAGAGCGGCCGGGGCGACCAGGACGTCGCGCGCGACGCCGTGGCCAAGGGCCAGGCGGTCCCCTTCGACCGCGTCATAGGAACCGTGCGGCAGGCCATGCCCGGCGACATCCTCGACGTGAAGGTCGGACGCTCGGCGTCCGGCCTGACCTACAATGTGACTGTTCTGGCTCGGGACGGCTGGTACCGTGAAGTGGTGGTCGATGCGCGCCGCAACCGCGTCCTCGAGGTGAGGTGAGCCTTGCGCGTCCTTCTCGTCGAGGATGAGCCCGGGATCGTCGCCGAAGTCCGCGACTGCCTGGGACGCGCCGGCTACGTCGTCGAGACGTCCGGCGACGGGGAGGACGGCTGGTTTCGCGGCGAGACGGAGAGTTTCGACGCCATCGTCCTCGATCTCGGTCTGCCCAAGCTCGACGGGCTCTCGGTCGCGCGCCGCCTGCGGCGCGCCGGCGTCGCGACGCCGATCCTGATGCTGACGGCGCGCGGCTCGTGGATGGAGCGCGTCGAAGGCATCGACGCCGGCGCCGACGACTATCTCCCGAAGCCGTTCCATCCGGAGGAACTGCTGGCGCGGGTCGGCGCCATCATGCGGCGCAGCGAGCGCCATCCCTCCCACGTACTGGAGGCCGGCGCGATCCGCGTCGATACGCGCCGCATGTCTGTCACGGTTGACGGTGCAACGGTGGAGCTGTCGCCTCTCGAGTACCGGTTGCTGCGCTATCTGGTGCACAACCGGGGTCGGATGATCTCCCAGACCGAACTCGAGGAGCACATCTACGCCAGCGAGCAGGAGCCGGACAGCAATGCGGTCGAGGCCCTGATCAAGCGCATCCGCCGGAAGATCGGCAGCGACGCGATCCAGACCCGGCGCGGCTACGGCTACATCGTCGAGGCCTGAGGATGGCGATCCGCGCCAGATCGCTGCGGGTCCGCGTGCTGCTCCTCGCGGCGCTGTCGATCGCCATGGCGCTCGGCGTGGCCGGCTTCAGCCTCGCCGTGATCTTCGAGCGGCACCTGGCGCAGCGGCTCGAGCAGGAACTGGACATCAAGCTCTTCGAACTGGCGCGCTCCTTCTCGGTCGACGATCGGGGCACGCCGGGCGTCACCGCCGTGCTGTCCGATCCCCGCTACGAAACGCCCTATGGCGGCGCCTATTGGCAGGTATCCGACACGACCGGCTCGCCCGTCCTGCGCTCGCGCTCTCTCTGGGACGACGTCATACCCGGGGGGACGACCGGCACAGGCGCCGCCGAGGCGGCGGTGGAGCGGGACGGGCCCGGCGGAGCCACGCTGTACGTCCTGGAGCGCGACGTCGCGCGGGAGGATGGCGGCGAGAAGCGATCGTACCGGCTTCAGGTCGCCGTCGATCACGCCGAACTGGAGGGCCTTCGCCAGTCTTTTTCCGTCGACATGGCGGTGGCGCTGTCGGTGCTCGGCGCGCTGCTGCTGGTCGGCGCGTGGCTGCAGGCGGGCATCGGCCTGCGACCGCTCCGTGCGCTGCGCGAGCGGCTGAACGCCGTTCACGGCGGCTCTGCGCCCCGCCTCGTCGGCGCCTTTCCCGACGAGGTCGCGCCGCTCGTCTCCGACCTGAACGGGCTCCTCGACCGCCAGGAAGATCTCGTGACCAAGGCGCGCAAGCGCGCCGGCGACCTCGCCCACGGCCTGAAGACGCCGCTCACGATCATGTCGGCCGAGGCCCGGCGTCTGGATGAAGCCGGGATGCATGCCGCAGCCGAGACGCTGCGCGAGCAGGTTTCGCTCATGCGCGCGCATATCGAGCGCGAGCTCGCGCGCGCCCGAACCCACGGGACGCCCACGGCGGCCGGCCTTCATACGGACGTCGCCGGCACGGTCGAGCGCCTGTTGAGGCTGATGCAACGGATGCCGCGGGGCGAGGACCTGTCGTGGCGCAATGCCGTGCCGGCCGGCTCGCGCTGCGCGATGGACGCGGACGATTTCGGCGAGGTGCTCGGCAACCTGCTCGACAACGCCCGGAAATGGGCGATCTCCCGTGTCGAGATCAGGGTCGAGCCTGCCGGGGCGGGGCTGGCCGTCATCGTCGCGGATGACGGGCCCGGACTGTCCGACGGCGCGCAAGAGCGCCTCCTGAAACGCGGCGAGCGGGCACGCGAAGACACTGAAGGCAGCGGCCTCGGCCTGTCGATCGTCTCCGATGTCCTGGCCGCATACGACAGCGTGCTGACGCTCGGCCGCGGCGCGACGGGCGGATGCGAGGCGAGGTTCGTCGTGCCGGGGCGCATTGGCGCTCCTTCGCCGCCGGACGAGGCCCCGCGCCGGCGCATCACACGTCCGGCGGGAGCCGAGCAGCCGGGGCGGTGAGAGAAGCCGCCTACGCCTCCGGCTCGTCGAAGAGCTGCCCGCCGTCGTAACCCATTGCGATGCGGCCGAGCGCGATCAGCGAGGCGTCATCGGCCGCGATCGTCGCTGACGGCGCGCCGTCCAGTCGACCGGCGTCGAGCAGGGCCTGCAGCAGGCCGGGGTCCAGAAGCGGCAGGGACGCCCACAAGCCGCGCGCCAGTTGCCGGGCGAGCGCGTGGTCCGGGTGGATGGCACTGCTTCCGGCGCGGTCGAACTCGTATATGTGGCGAACGCTGTCCCACGCGACCGGCGCCGCCGACAGGCGCGCGGCGACGTCGGCGGCCTCGTGCGCGACATAGAAGCGGTTGAGTCCGTCGAACAGCGCCATGCCGTAGCCGCGCTGCAGCAGGAAAGGCTCCCATTCCTCCCAGGCGGGAAGGCCCGTCCCGGGTGCGATCGCCTCGATCACCACGAGCCGGGGCCGGAAGCGGTTCCAGTCGCCGCCCGCCAGCACGTCGGCCTCGGCCCCTTCCACGTCGATCTTCACCACGTCGATCCGCGGCGGGGCATGGGCCTCGCAGATGGCCGCCAGCGTCGTTACCGGGAGAGGCCGGCTGGTGAAGCCGGCGCCGAAGGCGACCGCGCCGCGGGCGTGGCTCTCGATCATGGTGGAGAAGCCGTGCAGGCGCTCCACCTCGTGAAACGTCGCCTCGCCCGCCGCCCGGCCGACGAGACAGGACAGGATCGTGTCGCGCGGGCGCAGCCGCGGATAGAGCCGGGCGAGCTTGTCCTGCGGCTCCACCACGACGCCGCTCCAGCCGGCGAGATAGGCGGAGACCGTGACGTTGTCGGCGACGGGGTGGCCGCCGCCGATGTCGATGTAGAAGCCGTTGCGCGCACCGGCAAAGGCCATGTCGATGTGCACGTCCTCGAGATTCTGCGCGTAGGACAGGGAAAGCGTCACGGGTCCGGCCCCCTATGCCTGCGGGACGGCGACTTCGCGCCGCGCCCCGGCTGATTCGAGGATTGCCTGGATCAGTCGATGCACCCGCAGCGCCTCGCGCCCCGACACCGCAGGCTCGCGCTTTTCGTCGAGCGCGGCGAGGAAGTCCGCGATGACCGCCTTGTGCGCCTCGTGCGAGAAGGCCATCGGATCGGCCCCGCCGCCGCCGCCGCTGTCGCCCTCCAGCCGCTCGTGCCGGCCGTCCTGCCACCAGACCTCGAGCGCGTTGAACCCCCATCGCGCCGTCCCCTTGCTGCAGGCGATCTCGATCTGCTCCGGGAAGCCGGGATAGGCCACCGTGGTGGCGTCGATCGTGCCGATCGCTCCATTGGCGAAGCCGACGGCGACCGCCGCGATGTCCTCGGTGTCGATGCGGCGCAGCGGCGACGTCACGGCCATGGCCGAGACGCGGGCGATGGGTCCGGCGAGGCTCTGGAAGAGGTCGAGCGTGTGGATCGCCTGGGTGATCAGCACGCCGCCGCCGTCACGCGCCTTCATGCCGCGGCCCGGCGCCGCGTAGTACTCCGGCGTTCGCCACCAGCGCACGGAGGCCGAGGCGGACACCACGTCGCCGAGGCCGCCGGCCGCCAGGATCTCGCGCAGCCGGCGCGACGACTCGCGGAAGCGGAACTGCAGCATCACGCCGAGCTTCAGCCCCGCGCGCTCCATCGTCTCGACGGTGCGGGTCGCCCGTTCGACCGTGATCTCGATCGGCTTTTCCAGCATGACGTGCTTGCCCGCGGCAGCGCATCTCTCGACGATCTCCAGATGCGTGTTCGGCGGCGTCAGCACCAGGACCGCGGAGATCGATGGGTCGCCAAGCACGCCGTCGAGGCTGTCCACCACCTTCAGGTCGGGGTTCGCCGCCGCGAAGGCCGCGCGCCGTTCGGCGCTCGGCGCGAAGCAGGCGCCGATGGCGACGCGGTCGGCGAGGTCGCGCAGGCCGGCCAGATGCGGCTTGTGCGCCATGCCGAGGCCGACGATGCCGACGCGGCGCAGGGGCGGGGTGGAGGCTGGGGTCATCGATGCAATCCGGTTCGTCTTTCGGGGTCGCCACTGTGGCGCAGCCCGGGCATGCGCGCCACCCGGCATGCCGACCCTCGCCCGGGCGATCCGAACCGGCTAACCTCGCCCTACACGCTGACAGGATTTTGCGATGATCGCCGCCGAAAGCCTCAAGTCCCGGATCGCCCGTGAATTCGGGACGCCCTCGCTCGTCATCGACCTCGACGTCGTCGAGCGCAACATCGCGCGCACGCAGGCGCTGTGCGAGGCCGCGGGGCTCGCCAACCGCCCGCACATCAAGACCCACAAGATACCGGCGCTCGCGCGCCTGCAGCGCGACGCCGGAGCGCGCGGCATCGTCTGCCAGAAGGTCGGCGAGGCGGAATCGATGGCCGACGGCGGGCTCGACGACATCCTGATCAGCTACAACATCCTCGGCGAGGAGAAGGTCGCCCGCCTCGGCGCGCTGCTGCGGCGCGTGACGCTCACCGTCGCGGCCGACAACCCTACGACGGTCGCCGGCCTGCCGCCGGCGGGGCTGGCGGCGGGGCGGGATCTCGCGGTCGTGGTGGAGTGCGACACGGGGCGGGAACGCGCCGGCGTGGAAACGCCGGCCGAGGCGGTCGCCCTGGCCCGGGACATCGCCGCGCGGCCGGGCCTGCGCTTCGCCGGTTTCATGTTCTATCCGCCCGAAGGCGAGAAGGACCACACCCAGCGCTTCCTCGACGAAGCCGTCGCGGGCGTCCGCGCGGCCGGTCTGGAGCCGGAGATCATCTCCTCTGGCGGCACCCCGAACCTGATGCATCTGGGGCTGGTGCAGGGCTTCACCGAACACCGCGCCGGCACCTCGATCTACAATGACCGGATGATGATGGCGGCGGGCTTCGCCACGCTCGCCGACTGCGCCCTGACCGTCTACACGACGGTGGTGAGCCGAGCCGGGCCCGAGCGCGGCATCCTCGACGCGGGCTCCAAGACCCTGACGAGCGACATCGGCGGGCTCGACGGATACGGCCTCATCGTCGAGCATCCGCAGGCGCGGATTGCGAAATTCGCCGAGGAGCACGGTTTCCTCGACCTCGCCGCCTGCAACGACAGGCCGAAGGTGGGCGACGTCGTGCGCGTCGTCCCCAACCACGTCTGCCCGGTCGTCAACCTGCAGGACCGGGTCGTCGCAGTGCGCGGCGAGGAGATCGTCGGCGAGATGGAGGTCGCCGCCCGCGGAATGGTGCGCTAGCGACCGGGGGCGAAGATCAGCGTTTGCGCCCGGTCCAGGCAACGTGATGCAGGTCGTGGCGACCGGAATCTGGCAAGCGGAAGCCGAAGCCGCCGGCCAGCCCCATGTCGGGTTCGAGGCGCGGGTTGAGAAAACCTTCCCGCGGCCAGCGCACGGAAGACGAAACGCCCTGCTTGCGCCGTGAGACGGGGCGACCCGAGGGGTGCTGCTGTTTCATGGGCGTATTCTCCTAGAAACGCCACCGATACGCGCGTGATCCACCTGGCACAATCAGGGGCATTCCCGACGGGGCAAGTCCCACCTGCCCCACCACCCACCTGCCCCGCCACCCGCCTGTTGCGCGCTTGGCGGCGCTCCCGTATGTGCTGGCTCCCGTCGCGGCGTCGGCCGCGGTGTCGACCGGAGCCCTCATGAGCGAGCGTCTTTCGCTGTCCAAGGACAAGATCCGCGTCCTCCTGCTGGAGGGCGTGAACGACAGCGCCGTCGAGCTGTTCCGCAACGCCGGCTACGTGAACCTGACGCGCCTGCCCAAGGCGCTGGACGGCGACGAGCTGATCGCGGCGCTGCAGGGCGTGCATATCCTCGGCATCCGCTCGCGCACCGATCTGCGCGCGCAGATCCTCGCTGCCGCCGACCGGCTCATTGCCGTGGGCTGCTTCAGCGTCGGCACGAACCAGGTCGATCTCGACGCGGCGCGGGTGCGCGGCATCCCGGTGTTCAACGCGCCCTTCTCCAACACTCGTTCGGTGGCCGAACTCGTCATCGGCGAGATCGTCATGCTGCTGCGGCGTGTCTTCCCGCGCTCGACGGCGGCCCATGCCGGCGGATGGGACAAGTCCGCCAAGGACAGCCTCGAAGTGCGCGGCAAGACGCTGGGGATCGTCGGCTACGGCAACATCGGCAGCCAGTTGTCGACGCTGGCCGAGGCGATGGGCATGCGGGTCGTCTATTTCGACCTCACCGACAAGCTGCGCCACGGCAACACCGAACCGGTGGAGAGCCTGGACGCGCTGCTCGGCATGAGCGACGTGGTCAGCCTGCACGTGCCCGAGACGGCCGCCACCGCCGGCATGATCGGCGAGCCGCAGCTGGCCGCGATGAAAAAGGGCGCCTACCTGATCAACAACAGCCGCGGCACCGTGGTCGACCTCGACGCGCTGGCGGCGGCGCTGCGCCGGGGGCACCTGCGGGGCGCGGCCGTCGACGTGTTCCCGGAGGAGCCATCGGCGAACGGCGAATCCTTCGTGACGCCGCTGCAGGGGCTCGACAACGTGATCCTGACCCCGCATGTGGGCGGCTCGACCGAGGAGGCGCAGGAGCGGATCGGCGCGGAGGTGGCGCGCAAGCTCGTCGAGTACTCCGACGTCGGCTCCACGCTCGGGGCGGTCAACTTCCCGCAGGTGCAGCTGCCCGCGCGCCCCACGGGCACGCGCTTCCTGCAGGTGCAGCGCAACGCGCCCGGTATGCTGGGCCAGCTCAACGACCTCTTCGCCGCCAACGGCGTCAACATCGCCGCGCAGTATTACCAGACCGACGGCGACACCGGCTATGTGGTGGTCGAGGCCGACGGCGTCGCCGATCCGGTTGCCATGGTCGAGGCGATCCGCGCGCTGCCGGGAACGGTGCGGGCCCGTCTCCTGCGCGGCTGAGCCGTCGGAGGTCCGCCCGCGCTCGCGCCGGCGGCGTTGCGGGGCCGCGCCGGCCTGTGGCATGACATGGTCATGCACCTGATCGACATCCGCCCCATGTCCCGGCGCGACATCGACGTCGCTCTCGACTGGGCGGCCGCCGAGGGCTGGAACCCCGGGCTCGCCGACGCGGACGCCTTCCTCGCCACGGATCCCGCCGGTTTCCTGATGGCGTGGCACGGCGACGAGCCCGTCGCCTGCATCTCCGTGGTCGCCTATGGCGATGCCTATGGCTTTCTGGGGTTCTACATCGCCGCTCCCGCCCACCGCGGCCGCGGCTTCGGGTGGGCGACGTGGCAGGCCGGCATTGCGCGGCTCGGCAACCGGGTCGTGGGCCTCGACGGGGTCGTCGCGCAGCAGGACAATTATCGCAGGTCCGGGTTCGTGCTGGCTCACCGGAACGTGCGCTACGAGGGCCTGTCGCGCGCGGATTTTCCCGCCGATCCGCGCCTGGCCCGCATCGGCCAGGGACTGCTTCCCGCGATCCTCGCCTATGACTGCGCCTTCTTCCCCGCTCCGCGCGACGCGTTCGTGACGCGCTGGACGCGGGAGGGCGGACGCACGGGCTATGCCCTCGTCGACGGCGGCGACGTCGTCGGCTACGGCGTGATCCGCGCCTGCCGGGAGGGCCACAAGATCGGCCCGCTCTTCGCCGACGATCCGGCCGACGCCGAGGTGCTGTTTCGCGCGCTCGCCTCCACCGTGAAGGGCGAGACGATCGTCCTCGACCCGCCGGAGCCCAATGACGAGGCGCTGGCGCTCGCCGAGCGGCACGACCTCTCGCCTGTGTTCGAGACCGCCCGCATGTACCGCGGCCCGGCCCCTGTCCTTCCCCTGCAGCGCATCTTCGGGATCACGACGTTCGAGCTGGGATAGGGGATGCGGTCGGCGTCGACTTCTGGTACCAATCATTGGTACTTGGCGGTGAGACAGGAGATCAGGTCATGGCCCGCAACACGTCGGTTTCGCTGGGCGACCATTTCGCGAACTTCATCGACCGGCAGGTCGAGGGGGGGCGCTATGGCTCCGCAAGCGACGTCATCCGCGCCGGTTTGCGCCTCCTCGAAGAGCATGAGGCCAGGGTCAAGGCGCTGCAGGATGCCCTTGTTGCAGGCGAGGAGTCCGGCACCCCGGTGGCCTTCGACAACGACGCCTTCCTCGAGCGGATGCGCCTTAATCGTCCGCGATGAGCGAGTACAGACTTTCGCCGCTCGCACTGCGGGATCTCGAGGACATTTGGGCCTACACTTTGGATAACTGGTCGATCGAACAGGCGGAGAGCTACCACGCCCGCCTGGTCCAGGCCTTCGAGGATCTGGCCGCCGGGCGGAAGGTCGGCCGCCCGGTGAATGTTCGGACCGGCTACCGCAAACTCGCGGTCGGCTCTCACGTCGTGTTCTATCGAACGAGCGGCAGTTTCGTAGACGTCATGCGCGTGCTTCATCAACGCATGGATGTCAGCCGTCATCTCTAGCAGCGTGTCGGCCGCCCCTCCTTGACGCCCGAGGCGCTGGGGCCATAGTGTGCGTATAATACACACTCGTGCGCTATTCGCACAAACTCGCGGGAGAGAGCGATGGCTCGCTTCGTCAGTCTTGCGGCGGCCGTCGAGGAGTGCATCCGGGACGGCGATACGGTCTCGTTCGAGGGATTCACGCATCTGATCCCGTTCGCGGCGGGCCACGAGACGATCCGGCAGGGGCGCAAGCGGCTGACGCTGGTCCGGATGACGCCGGATCTCATCTACGACCAGATGATCGGCATGGGCTGCGCCGAGAAGCTCGTCTTCTCCTGGGGCGGCAATCCCGGCGTCGGATCGCTGCATCGGTTGCGCGACGCGGTGGAGAACGGGTGGCCCGGCCCCCTCGCGCTGGAAGAGCATTCGCACGCGGCCATGGCCAACGCCTACGAGGCCGGGGCCGCCAACCTGCCCTTCGCGATACTGCGCGGCTACCTCGGCGTCGACCTGCCGAAGGTGAATCCCAACATCCGCAGCGTGACCTGCCCGTTCACCGGCGAGGTGCTCGCCGCCGTACCGGCGCTGCGCCCCGATGTCGGCGTGATCCACGCCCAGCGCGCGGACCGGGAAGGCAACGTCCTGCTCGAAGGCATCACCGGCGTGCAGAAGGAGGCGGTGCTCGCATCGAAGCGCTCCATCGTCACCGTCGAGGAGGTCGTCGACGATCTCGGCGTCGCCTCGCCCAACGCCGTGGTGCTGCCGGGCTGGACGATCACCTGCATCGCCGCCGTGCCGGGCGGAGCGCACCCCTCCTACGCCCACGGGCACTATCCCCGCGACAACGCCGCCTACATCGCCTGGGACAAGATCGCGCGCGAGCGCGACACGTTCCTCGCCTGGATGAAGGAGCACGTGCTGGAACGCGGGCCCGACGCGTTCGCCGTCCATGCCCGCCGCGCCGCCTGAGGACGAGCCGATGCAAGCCACCCTCGCCGCCACCGCCTACACCTCGAACGAGATGATGATCGTCGCCGCGGCGCGCGCGCTGCGCAACGAGGACGTCTGCTTCGTCGGCATCGGCGCGCCGTCCGCCGCCTGCAATCTCGCCCGGCTCACCCATGCGCCGGGCATCACGCTGATCTACGAGAGCGGGACAATCGCCACCCGGCCAAACGTCTTGCCGCTGTCGATCGGCGACGGCGAACTGTGCGAGACCGCGCTCACGACGGTGCCGGTGCCGGAAATGTTCCGCTACTGGCTGCAGGGCGGGCGCATCACCGTCGGGTTCCTCGGCGGCGCCCAGATCGACCGCTTCGCCAACCTGAACACAACCGTGGTGGGGGATTACGCGAAACCCAAGGTGCGGCTGCCCGGCGGCGGCGGCGCTCCGGAGATCGCCACGAACTGCGGCGAGATCTTCATCATCATGGCCCAGTCGCAACGGGCCTTCATGAAGGATCTGCGCTTCGTCACCTCGATGGGCCACGGCCGCACCGGCCGCGAGCGGCGCGACCTCGGCGTGAAGACGAAGGGGCCTACGCGCCTGATCACCGACCTGTGCGTCTTCGAGCCAGATCCAGACACCGCGGAGATGACGGTGACCTCGATCCATCCCGGCGTGACGCGCGAGCGGATCCAGGAGAATACCGGCTGGCCGGTGCGCTATGGTGCAGCGGTCGGGGAGACGCCCGAGCCGACGGCGGACGAACTCGCAGTGCTTCGCGAGATCCAGGAGCGCACGCGCCGGGCGCACGGAGGTTGACGTGACGGGTGGATTGGCAGTGGAATCGCGGACATGAGCCGGGACGTCTATCTCTGCGAGGGCGTGCGCACGCCCATCGGCCGCTATGCGGGCGGCCTTGCCAAGGTGCGCACCGACGACCTCGCCGCCACGCCCATCCGCGCGCTGATGGCGCAGGTCGCGTCCGCCGACTGGGGCGCGGTCGACGAGGTGTTCTATGGCTGCGCCAACCAGGCGGGCGAGGACAACCGCAACGTGGCGCGCATGGCCGCGCTTCTGTCGGGCCTGCCCAAGGAGGTGCCCGGCACCACCCTCAACCGCCTCTGCGCGTCCGGGCTCGACGCGGTGGGCACGGCCGCCCGCGCCATCCGCGCCGGCGAGATCGACTTCGCCATCGCGGGCGGCGTCGAAAGCATGACGCGCGCGCCCTTCGTCATGCCGAAGGCGGGCGAGCCCTTCGCCCGCGCCGCCGAGATCCATGACACGACGATCGGCTGGCGGTTCGTCAACAAGGCGATGAAGGAGCGCTACGGCACCGACTCGATGCCGGAAACCGGCGAGAACGTGGCGCGCGATTTCCAGATCAGCCGCGATGACCAGGACGCCTTCGCGCTGCGCAGCCAGGCCCGCACGGCCGCCGCCCGCGCCGCCGGCTTCTTCGACGGCGAGATCGTCGCCGTGGAAGTGCCTGGCGGCCGGGCAGGGCCCGTGTCCGTGGCGGCCGACGAGCATCCGCGCGCCGACACCACGGCGGAGCAGCTCGCGAAGCTCAAGCCCATTGTGCGGGCGGACGGCACAGTGACGGCCGGCAACGCATCGGGCGTCAACGACGGCGCCGTCGCCATGCTGCTCGCCTCGGCCGAGGCCGTGCGCAAGCACGGCCTATCCCCCATCGCACGCATCACCGGCATGGCCTCGGCGGGCGTCGAGCCGCGGGTGATGGGCATCGGGCCGGTGCCCGCGACGCAGAAGCTCGTCGAGCGGCTCGGCATCAAGGTTTCGGACTTCGATGCCGTCGAGCTCAACGAGGCGTTCGCCAGCCAGGCGCTCGCGGTGCTGCGCGGCCTCGGACTGCCGGACGACGCGGACCACGTGAACCCCAACGGCGGCGCCATCGCGCTCGGCCATCCGCTCGGCGCATCGGGCGCGCGGCTGGCGCTGACACTGGCGCGGCACCTCGACCGGTCCGGAGGACGTCTTGGCCTCGCCACGCTGTGCGTGGGCGTGGGCCAGGGTGTCGCGCTGGCGATCGAGCGGATCTGAGACCCCCGGCCTCGATTTCGAGGCGAGTGGCCGCCCGAGTGGCGGCCGGCGCAGGGACCGGGTCGCGACCCGGCCCGACACGACGGAGGACCGGCCGATGGGCCTGATCTACCCCACGGGGAGCGCCGCGGCGCATCCCTCCAATGACTCGCCAGGGTACAAGAGCACCTCGCTTCGTCACCCCAAACAGCCGCTCGTGCTGCTGCCGCACACGCTCTCGGAGGTCACCGGGCCCGTTTACGGTCATGAGACGGTGCGCCCGGGCGACGACGACCTCACCCGCCAGCACGCCGGCGAACCGCTGGGCGAGCGGATCATCGTGCGTGGCCGCGTCCTCGACGAGGACGGGCGGCCGGTGCCCGACACGCTCGTCGAGATCTGGCAGGCCAATGCGGCCGGGCGCTATGTGCACGTGAAGGACCAGCACCCCGCCCCGCTCGACCCCAACTTCACCGGCGCGGGCCGCGCCGTCACCGATGCGGAGGGACGCTACGCGTTCACCAGCATCAAGCCGGGCGCCTATCCCTGGCGCAACCACCACAATGCGTGGCGGCCGGCGCACATCCACTTCTCGCTGTTCGGGCCGTCCTTCCTGTCGCGTCTGGTGACGCAGATGTATTTCCCGGGCGACCCGCTGTTTCCCTTCGACCCGATCTTCAACGCGATCACGGACCCCAGGGCCCGCGAACGCCTGATCTCGCGCTTCGACATGGACACGACGCAACCCGAATGGGCGCTGGGCTACGTGTTCGACATCGTCCTGCGCGGCCGCGACCAGACCCCGACGGAGGAGCCTCACGATGACTGACGGCATCACCCCGTCGCAGACGGTCGGACCCTTCTTCGCCTACTGCCTGACGCCGAAGGACTACGACGTGCGGGAGATCTTCTCGCCGGACGTCGCCGGCCCGGGCGTACAGGGCGCACGGATCCGCATCGAGGGCCGCGTCTTCGACGGCGCCGGCGAGGGCGTGGGCGACGCCATGCTGGAGATTTGGCAGGCGGACGCCGAAGGCCGCTACGCGCATCCCGCCGATGTCGGCGCGAGGGGCAATGCAGGCTTCACCGGCTTCGGCCGCGCGCCGACCGCGCCGGACGGCGGCTTCGCCTTCACAACGGTGAAGCCCGGTCCGGTCCCCGGGCCCGGCGGAACGACGCAGGCGCCCCATGTCAGCCTCACCGTCTTCTCGCGCGGAGTGCTGACCCACCTGCGAACCCGGATCTACTTCGACGACGAACCGGCAAACGGGGGCGACCCCGTCCTCGCGCTGGTTCCCGAGGCGCGGCGCGGAACGCTCGTCGCCCGGTCGACGGCGCCGGGCGTCTACCGTTTCGACGTGCGCCTCCAGGGCGAGGGCGAGACGGTTTTCTTCGAGGCTTAGGGCAGTGCGGACGACGGTCGACCGCGTTTGGGTTGACGACACCGATCCGCCGTCGCTCTACACTGACGCGCCATGGCCTTCTCCGCCCTCGACAGCGACCTCCTGTCCCCGCTCGTGACCACGGCCCGCATGCGGGCCGTGTTCTCGGACACCGCCCGCATCGCGGCCATGCTCGCAGCCGAGGCGGCGCTGGCGCGAGCGCAGGCGACGCTCGGGCTCGTGCCCGCCGGACTGGCCGATGCCATCGCGGCCATCGAACCCGCCTCGCTCGACATCGCAGCGCTCGGCGCGGCGACGGGGGTGGCCGGGGTGCCGGTCATTCCCTTCGTGAAGGCGGTGCAGCAGCGGCTGCCGGCGGACATCGAGCCCTTCTTCCACAAGGGCGCGACGACGCAGGACATCGCCGACACCGCCCTCGCGCTGCAGATGCGCGACGCCTTCGCGGCGCTGCGCGCGGATCTGGTCCCGACGCTCGACGGGCTTGCGCGGATCGCCTCCGTGCACCGCGCGACCCCCTGCGCGGGCCGAACCTACGGCCAGCATGCTGCCCCGGTCACATTCGGTTTCAAGGCGGCCGTCTGGCTGGCCGGCCTCGCCGACGTGGCCGACCGGCTGCCCGACGTCGCGCGGCGCTCGCTGGCCGTTTCGCTCGGCGGCCCGGTCGGCACGCTGGCTGGACTGGGTGACAAGGGGCCGGCGGTTCTCGAGGGCATGGCGAAGGCGCTCGGCCTCGCCGCTCCGCCGATCGCCTGGCACACCCGGCGCGCCGCCCTGGCCGAGACCGCCTGCTGGCTCGCCATGCTCTGCGGCGCACTCGGCAAGTGCGCGTCCGATATCGAGGATCTGGCCTCGACCGAGGTCGGCGAAGTGGCGGAACCGCCGATGCCCGGTCGCGGCGGATCCTCCGCCATGCCGCACAAGCG